>CAYNYE010000180.1:0-1139 GCA_964401345.1 uncultured Candidatus Planktophila sp. | reverse complement strand
GCGTTGTGCAGAACGCCATTTGTGGAAACCCCACTGCCACCAAAAGGTCCACTCTCACCGGCGGTATTTGTAAAGCTTCCACCTGCTTCGCGAACAATGATGTCCAAGGCAGCCATATCCCACAGAGCAAGTGATGGTTCGATCGCGACATCCACTGCACCTTCAGCAACCAACATGTGTGACCAGAAATCTCCGATTCCACGGGTTCTCCATGCACCTGCAAGCATCTTTTGGAAAGGCTCTAGTCGATCCCCCCAACCAACAAAATCTGAGTATGAAATCGATGCATCACTGAGTGATGAAACCTTTGAGACAGAGATTCGCTTTTCATTAGGAGCTAACGAAAGGCTCGGGATGGAAGTTGTGTGGGTGTCTAATTCATTACTAGTACTTGAATATACAAAATCATCACCAGATGTATCGCCTAACGCAAAATCACTTTCGCCAGAGTTGAAGCGAACCGTTGCACCATATCCCTTGGCTGCTGCCCAACGACGAGCAAGTGCTGGTGCAGATGCGATTCCAACAACAACCTCTTCATTGCCAGCTGTATCGACGTGAACGAGTGCAATCAACGTTGCCCACGTTGGAACGCCGCGCATAAAGTTTTTAGTTCCATCAATGGGATCGATTACCCAGTAACGACCAGAATTTCCCTTATCGCTTCCAAACTCCTCGCCGACCAATCCATCGGATTCACGATGTGTTGCTAGCGCCTCGCGGATAGCGGTCTCAACTGCGCGATCTGCATCGGTCACAGGTGTGTTATCTGGCTTGGTAGTAATCACTAAATCTTGAGCTTGGTAGCGATCCAAGGTAATTGCATCTGCAAGATCAGCTAGAGCATGGGCAAGGGCGAGATCATCAAGAATCTGTGCCGAACCATTAGCTGTGCTCATAATGGTGTGAGTCTATTCCACAGGAGTTACAGGTGCATCCTTAACAGCAAGTAATGAGCGAAGGCTTGCCAGACGTGCAGTTCTATGCGGATTTGGCACACCATCTGGCGCGGCCCATGCATCGAGTTTGCAGGAGCTTTCGGCGTGAGAACAGTTAGATAAACAGTTGGCTGCAACTTCAGATAAATCGCTAAATGCATCAACTATTCGCTGATTGTCGATGTGTGAAAGGCCAAAGGC
>CAYNYE010000179.1:0-1164 GCA_964401345.1 uncultured Candidatus Planktophila sp. | reverse complement strand
GCGTTTGACCCACGTTCCAACTGGAATCGTTGTTTCATGTCAGAACGAGAAGAGTCAGTTACAGAATAAGGAATCCGCGCTTCGTATTTTGCGTGCTCGCCTGTTGGCTGATGCACAAGAAAAGGCTGAAGCCGCTGCATCTGCAGAACGCAAGAGTCAGGTTCGCACTGTGGATCGTTCAGAGCGAATCCGTACATACAACTTTCCGGAAAACCGCATTAGTGATCACCGCGTTAACTACAAGGCAAATAACTTGGATGCGGTTCTCAATGGCGATTTGGATGACATGATTCAAACTTTGCTGGATGCTGACAAAGCGGCACGTTTGGCGAACGCTAACTAACATGCAGGTCAAAGAGCTTCTGCGCGATGCTAAATCGCAGTTAGCTGAATCTGGAATTTCTGAGGTTGATGCAGAACATCTCTTGGCGCATGTTCTTGGTTTGTCACGTATGGATCTGCATAACCCAGTATTAGTTGAATCAACCTTGTTGGGCATCGAAGATAAAGATGTCTTGGAAGAACAGTTTTACGATTTGTTGGATCGCCGGCTGAACTTTGAACCGTTGCAATACCTAACTGGCGTTGCCGGATTTAGATACTTAAACATTGAAGTCGGCCCAGGTGTCCTGGTGCCGCGTCCAGAATCAGAACTACTTGTAGAGGCTGTTTTGCAGCACATCGAAAATCTTCCTGCTCCTGTAAGTGTCATCGATCTAGGCGCAGGTTCTGGTGCCTTGTCATTGGCGATTGCAACTGAGGCTCCAACCTCGCGAGTAATCGCAGTAGAAAAGAGCCCAGAAGCCTTGGTCTGGCTTAAGAAAAACGTCTCGGTTATCGCTGAAAATGTGCGAGTTGTTGAAGGCGATGTTGCAGATGTTTTGCCTGGGATCAAGTGTGATGTCGTTATTGCAAACCCTCCCTACGTTCCAGATTCACAAGAGTTACCCCGAGATGTTGTTGGTTTTGAACCCCACATCGCCTTGTTTGGTGGACCTACTGGAATGGAGATTCCACAACAGTTCATCACCGCAGCTGCTCGCCTGTTAAAGCCTGGGGGCGTATTGGTTATTGAACACACAGAAGAGCAAGGTTCGGCGATCGCATCCGCGCTGTCAGTAGATTTTTCAGAGGTTGCCCTGCATGATGACCTAGTAGGACGAC
>CAYNYE010000178.1:0-1248 GCA_964401345.1 uncultured Candidatus Planktophila sp. | reverse complement strand
GCTGGTGTGAAGTTCTTGATCATCTCGACCATGTCCTTTGGAAGTTCATCGCTCATTTCAGATGGGAAAAATCCTGGGGCTAGTGCGTTAACGCGAATGTTTTTGCGACCTGTCCATTGTGTTGCAAGATCGCGAGTTAAGCCGATCAATCCTGCTTTGCTTGATGCATATGCAGCTTGTGGCAACATCTGTGGTTTTAGTCCAAGAACACTGGAAATGTTAACGATTGCTCCACCGTTTGTGTTTGCGCGGGCAAAGGCTTGTGCCATCCAATATGCGCCGAAAAGGTTTACGTCGATAACGGCTTTGTATTGTTCTGGAGTTTCTTTTGTTGAAGGAACCGCTGTTCCGACTCCGGCGTTGTTGACCAAGATGTCGACATGGCCAAAGGTTTTAATTGCATGTGCGATTAACGCGTCGCACTGTTCTGGTTGAGTCACATCGGTTTGCAGTGATGTGTATTTGCGGCCGGCGGCTTCGACAAGTGCTCCGGTGTCGGCAAGGCGTTCTGCGCGGCGAGCGCCAAGGACTACATCGGCGCCAGCTTCTGCGAGCGCTTTAGCGAAGGCGACACCTAGACCTGATGATGCGCCGGTCACAACTGCGACCTTTCCATCTAGACGAAAGCGATTCATCACACTCATTGGGACTCTCCTCAAAACGGGTAAAGGTGCGTAGGCTTGCAGGTATGGACTTTAACCTAAGCGCGAAGACAACTGAATACGCCACCAAGTTGCAGGCTTTCATGGAGGCAGAGGTTTTTCCGGCGGAGCATGTGTATGAGCAGCAGCGCGCGGAGTTAGCGGCAGCGGGTAAGCCACATGGAGTTCCGGCTGTGGTTGAAGAGTTAAAGGTAAAGGCGCGTGCGTTGGGGTTATGGAATCTGTTCTTGCCTCATAGTCATGATCCGCATCATGGGTTGTCAGTTGTTGAGTATGCGACCTTGGCAGAGATCACTGGGTGGTCTCCTGATTTAGCGCCAGAGGCAACAAATTGTGCAGCTCCCGATACCGGCAATATGGAGCTGCTGGATATGTTCGGCACCGATGCGCAGAAGAAGCAGTGGTTAGAGCCGTTGTTGGATGGACGGATTCGTTCAGGGTTTGCGATGACCGAGCCTGATGTGGCATCAAGTGATGCGCGAAATATTCAAACATCGATTGTTCGTGATGGTGATGAGTACGTCATTAATGGTGTGAAGTGGTGGACCACTGGTGCGATGGATGAGCGCTGCAAGATTTTGATTGT
>CAYNYE010000177.1:0-1253 GCA_964401345.1 uncultured Candidatus Planktophila sp. | reverse complement strand
GGTATACAGACGGTGCCCGCGTTGGAGAACCTGCAGTTAACTTTCCAGCAGATGTTGCCGGCGCGGTGATTCATCCAGATCTTTTACCTGACATGGTTGCCTTGGTCAATCTGCCAGGAAATGTAATCGAACCAATCTACTTACGTAGACCAGATGCGGTAGCAACGGCGGACAGATGATTCGTTATCGCGTTGCGACCGCCTTTGATCTTCCTGTCTTTGTCTCCCTAGACAAAGAGTTGTTTCCGTACTCGCCATGGTCGGCATCCCAGTACAAAGAAGAGTTCTCTAGTCCAACCCGGCACTTTGTTGTCGCTGTTGATGAGGCGCAAAGCATTGTTGGGTACGCGGGAGTTTTCGCACCGGGCGGTGCAGAAGCTGATGTGCTGACAGTGGGTGTTGTGCCAAGCCATCGCGGCCAGGGCATTGCACGCCACTTAATGGCGCTCATTACTGACTGGGCACATAGGCAGGGCTCCACTGCGATGATGCTTGAAGTAAAGGTAGATAACGCTGAAGCCATTGGTTTATATGAATCTCTTGGGTACTCAAAACTAAATACCCGCAAGGATTATTTTGGAGCAGGTCTAGACGCTCTTGTGATGCGATTGGAGCTCTCATGAGTCAGCCAATTGTCTTAGGAATTGAAACTTCGTGCGATGAGACTGCGGTCGGAATTGTTCGCGGTCGCACCTTGCTTGCCAATGTCATCGCATCAAGTGTTGAAGAGCATGCACGTTTTGGGGGAGTTGTTCCTGAAATTGCAAGCCGCGCGCATTTAGAAGCGATGATCCCATCACTTCATCAAGCACTTAAGGATTCAAAGCTTTCATTGAAGGATATTGATGCGGTCGCAGTAACTGGTGGTCCAGGATTAGTTGGAGCATTGCTTGTTGGTGTTGGCTCAGCTGCCGGTCTTGCCTTGGGATTAAACAAACCAATTTATGCGGTCAATCACTTAGCTGCACATGTGAGTGTTGATTACTTAACTCATGACAATCCGTTGGACCCAACAATTGCATTGTTAGTTAGCGGCGGGCACTCATCGCTATTGCAGGTTGATGACATCACTGGATCAATTACAAAACTTGGCGAGACCATGGATGATGCAGCGGGCGAAGCATTCGACAAGATTGCTCGGGTGATGAAACTTGGTTTTCCAGGTGGGCCCGCAATCGATAAGTTAGCCAAAGATGGAAGCGCGAGCGCAATTGATTTTCCACGTGGCTTAACAACCTCAAATGATTGGCAAAC
>CAYNYE010000176.1:0-1278 GCA_964401345.1 uncultured Candidatus Planktophila sp. | reverse complement strand
TGGGTGGTGGAATCGGCGTCGGTGTTCGCGCACTCGTAGATGGTGCCGCCCTTGCAGATCATGCTGATTCCTTACTTATATTGATGGCGGCGGGTGGTTACTTCACCGCAGCGTTGCTTTCAGGACGGTTAAGTAAGTATGAGATCGGTCCGCTTGAGCATGAAAAGGCTGCAGCCTCATTTACTCAAGGCTTTACCGATATGCGTGAAGGTATTGATTTCCTTCGCAAAAATATTGATACAGCGCGCGGAATCATTGCTACTGCGATTCATCGTGGTGGTTTGACCGCATTAACTCTTACGGCTTTGTTGTTGGAGCGCAATACATTTAATGATCCATCGAGACCTGAAGATGGTTTACAGGGTTTTGGAATTGCATTAACTATTGCGGGGATTGGTGTTTTCTTAGGCGCATTTCTAGCACCATACGGTGTTGCACGTTTTGGTCGTCATCGCTGGATTAAGTTTGCGATGTTTGCCAGCGCATTTTCACCAATCTTTCTGGCTATTTGGCAGACGGAGATCGCATTATCTGTAACAGCATTTCTGACAGCTTTTTGTGGTCAGAATATTAAGGTCACAAATGATGCCCTGGTGCAATCAAAGATTGATGATTACTACCGTGGTCGAGTTTTTGCGGTTTACGACGTAGTAGTTAATAGCGCGATTGTTAGCGGTGGATTGATTGCGGCGTTGTTGCTGCCAACATCTGGTGTTACCGCAAAAGTTCCACTATTTGTAATGACCGCGTATTTACTGGTTGCAGTTGTTGTTCTGCGACCAAGTAAGTTCAAAGCTACCTACTAGCCCACCATTCAAGAAGGGCTTTAGTTGCAGCCTCTTCTCCGATTGAACCTTGATCAAGACGTAGCTCCATTAAGAAATCCATCGCTTGTCCAACTTCGCGCGATGGTTTCAAATTCAATAACTGCATAACTTGAGCACCATCTAGATCAGGACGAATCTTGGAAAGCTCTTCTTGTTCCATTAATAGTTCGATGCGCTTTTCTAAAGAATCGTAGGTTGCAGATAGACGCGCAGCCTTGGCTTTATTACGGGTTGTGCAATCGGCACGGGTTAATACATGTAAATGTGTAATGAATTCGCCTGCATCACGCACATAACGACGAACTGCTGAATCTGTCCATTCGCCTTCGCCATATCCGTGAAAGCGCAGGTGCAGCATTGTTAATAGCTCAACAGCATCAATGGTGTCATTATCAAAGCGCAGCGCTTGTAAACGCTTCTTGGCAAGACGTGCGCCTACAACTTCGTGGTG
>CAYNYE010000175.1:0-1333 GCA_964401345.1 uncultured Candidatus Planktophila sp. | reverse complement strand
CCGAGCGCTGAGTAAGTAGAGAACAGACTCTAAATGTCAGTTCGTCGCACAGTTTTACCTAGCGGTCTGCGTATCGTCACGGAAGAAGTTCCGTCGGTACGCAGCGCCGCGATCGGTATCTGGGTAAATGTTGGTTCACGTGATGAAACCCCGGCGGTTGCTGGGGCTTCTCACTTTCTAGAGCATTTACTGTTCAAGGGAACCACTCGACGCAACGCCTTAGAAATCTCAGCCTCTATCGAATCTGTTGGTGGCGAGATGAACGCCTTCACTAGCAAGGAGTACACCTGCTTCTACGCTCGTGTCATCGATACCGATCTGCCTTTGGCGATCGATGTAGTTTCAGATTTAATTACATCCTCAATCGTTACCGCTTTGGATGTTGACGCGGAGCGCAAAGTTGTTCTTGAAGAGATTGCAATGCGCGATGATGATCCGAGCGATCTAGTTCATGATCTTTACGCTGAAACCTATTATGGGGATACTCCATTAGGCCGTCCGATTTTGGGAACTATTGATTCCATTAACAATATGTCTCGAAACTCAGTTTTTAACTATTACAAGAAGCGTTACTTACCGCAAGATTTAGTTGTTGCGGTAGCTGGAAATATCAAACACAAGAAGGTCGTAGCGATGGTTGAGGCTGCACTTTCACGCGATGGATTCCTAGATGTAACAGGTGTTCCAGTGATTCGACCAAATACGCCGGTCCGTAAGGCTCCTCAACGATCTGTTGGATTGATTTCACGCCCTACCGAGCAAGCGCACATGTTTTATGGCATGGAGGGCGTAGCCCGTCTTGATGATCGCCGCTTTGCAATGGGAATTTTGGCCTCAGCTTTAGGTGGCGGAATGTCCTCCCGTTTGTTCCAAGAGATTCGTGAAAAGCGTGGACTTGCATACTCTGTCTATGCATATGCGCAGCAATTTGCAGGTAGCGGTCAGATTGGTTTTTACGCAGGATGTAATCCATCAAAGGCGATTGAAGTTGTAGAAATCATTCGCGAAGTCTTGGCAGATGTTGCAGATAATGGAATGTCACATGAGGAGATTGAGCGAGCTAAGGGTGCGGTGCGTGGCTCCTTGGTTCTAAGCCAAGAGGACTCTGGCTCGCGCATGAGTCGAATTGGTAAGAATGAGATTGTTTACGGGCAGGTGATGGATTTCGATGAGATTCTCAAAGAGATCTCACGCGTAAATGCCACAGACATCAAGGAAATTGCTAGCGCCTTCTTAACAAAAACGCCTACCCTTGCCCTAGTAGGTCCATTCAAATCTGAGTCAAAGTTTGAGAAGGTGTTAAGTAAATGATCAATGTTGCCGTCTTAGGTGC
>CAYNYE010000174.1:0-1340 GCA_964401345.1 uncultured Candidatus Planktophila sp. | reverse complement strand
TCGCTCATTAACAAACGCTCTGCGGTATCCAAGTTCAGTGGTTGGGCACCGATTGCAACACGTGCCAACAATAAAAATGGCGCAATCGCAGGATTGCCAGCTAGCGCTTGAAGCTCTGAAGCAACGGGAATTCCAACTTGTGAAAATGCACGACGTAAAGCAGATGCTTGAACTCCTGGAGAGCGCAAGATCACCGCCATGTCGCTGTATGAAACTCCTTGACGAAGATGCGCGCTACGGAATTGATGAGCGATAAATGCAGCCTCTTCGGCCCCGCTTCTAAAGCGATGAACCCCAACAAAACCGCTGCTTTCTGAGGCACATGAGCGCTTACGGGTTACTGGCGATCCTCGGAAAGTTTGAACATATTCATGACCTACTTCAAAGATCTCTGGTGCGCTGCGATACACCTTGTTAAGCAAAACTTCCTTTTTGCGGAATGGATCTAATGCACCAGCTAATCCATCAGGATCTGCGCCGCGGAAACGTCCAACAGCACTATCTGCATCTGCACAGATGATTACATCGTTGCCTGCAAGCAAAGCCAATAACTCGCGTTGTGCCGGATCGCTTTCCTGAAACTCATCCACCATGATGGTTGTAAAGCGATTTCGTAATTGGTCCAATAAATCCGGGTTGTTACGTAGATGAATTGAAGCTCGCGAAACCAATTCAGATGGATCGATACGTAGCTTTGCATCCTGTGCGCTGAACTCGCGCATCACCATTGAATTTACATATCGCTTCCAGAAGGCAGCAGCTGCCTCCCAATACTTTTCTCCCTCTTGCCTTCCAAGAGCCGCTAACTCATCTGCATCGATGCCACGCTCTGATGCACGCAAAATCAAATCGCGAAGTTCACGGGCAAAACCATTTGTTGTTAACGCCTTATGTAAATCCTCTGGCCACTCTTTAAAGCCATCTTCGATATCGCCTTTCAGCAATTCGCGGATGTAACTTTCTTGTTCAGGACCGCTCAGCAAAATCGGATCTGGATCTCCCTTTGCCTTCATCTTCAGGATTGAAAACGCAAGCGAATGGAATGTTCGCGCTAAAGGTTCAAACATCGTTTTGGTGGTGCGAAGAGCAATCGCATCACGTAACTCTGATGCACGTTCGCGACCATAAGTCAGCAGCAAGATTGAATCCGGATTTTGTCCATCTGCGATTCGCGCTAAGGCAGCCTCAACTAAAACAGTTGTCTTTCCAGTTCCAGGTCCACCTTGAACAACAATCGGTGAACCACGGTGTGCAACAACCGCCTGCTGTTCCGCATCCAGGGCAAGCGGGGCAGCCTGAAGTACCTGTCGTACAAGGCTGAAGGGCTGCTTACTCACAGT
>CAYNYE010000173.1:0-1341 GCA_964401345.1 uncultured Candidatus Planktophila sp. | reverse complement strand
CATGCCCCTTACTCTGCCACAATTAACCTATGAGCAAGCGACCTTGGGGGTACCAACCTCGTCCAGAAACACTGGGACCTGACTGGGAACTTCATCCGCAAACACATTCTGTTCGTGCAGGCCTTGCTCGCACTGGATTTGGTGAAACATCTGAAGCGCTATTTCTAAACAGCGGCTTTACATACACATCTGCTGAAGAAGCTTTCGATTCATTTACTGAAGAGACAGATCATTACTTGTATAGCCGCTTCCACAATCCAACGATCGCGATGTTTGAGAATCGTTTGGCTGCCATCGAAGGCGCAGAGATGTGCGTTGCTACAGGTTCAGGAATGTCTGCAATGTTCGCATCCCTCGCTTGTTTAGTTGAACAAGGTGACCACGTCGTTGCATCTGCTGCGATGTTTTCTTCATGTCACGTAGTAATTACAGAGTTCTTGCCTAAGTGGGGCGTTACCTTTGAATTAGTTAAGGGAAATGATCCTGCGGTTTGGGCTAAAGCTCTTAACAAGCCAACTAAGGCAGTATTTATCGAAACTCCAAGTAACCCATTGCTTGAAATTGTTGACATCGCAATGGTGAGCGAACTTGCTCACAAGGTTGGTGCAACTGTAATCGTAGACAACGTTATGGCATCTCCGGTTTTGCAGAAGCCTTTGTCTCTGGGTGCTGATGTTGTTATGTACTCAGCGACAAAGCACATCGATGGCCAGGGCCGTGTTCTTGCAGGAGCACTATTGGGATCTGCTTCCTATATTCAAGAAAAGCTTTTGCCATTTGTTCGCCACACAGGTCCCGCACTTAGCGCATTCAATGCCTGGGTTCTTGTTAAGTCATTAGAAACAATGCATATGCGCGTAGAAAGCATGGTTGCAAATGCGCAAGCGGTTGCAGAGTTCTTAGAAAAGCAGCCAGCCATCAAATCTGTGCGTTACCCAGGTCTTAAGTCTCACCCAGGTCATGAATTAGCAATGAAGCAGATGAATAACGGTGGCGGAACCACAATCGGTATTGAATTCAACGGTGATCAATCACAGGTTTTTGCCTTCATGAATAAGCTTCGTGTCATTGATATTTCCAACAATTTAGGTGACAGCAAGACGCTAATTACGCACCCGGCTTCAACTACACATCGCCGTTTGTCTCCAGAAGTTCAGGCAGAAATGGGAATCACACCTTCAGTATTGCGACTATCTGTTGGTTTGGAACATTCAAGCGACTTAATTAAGGATTTGCAGCAAGCTTTAGCTAAGTAGTTGTGCAACTACCAGCAGTACTGACAACAGGCTCAAGTAAGTAATTGACCACTGGAAAATCTTTCCGGCCACCTTCGCATACTCT
>CAYNYE010000172.1:0-1365 GCA_964401345.1 uncultured Candidatus Planktophila sp. | reverse complement strand
AGGATGCTCGTGAAAAAGCTGGCGCAATTCTTGGAATGGATATCAAGGGTCACACCGTTCACACTGTGATGATCGCGGCAGCTGCTCCAATTGAATCTGAGTACTACTTAGCGATTTTGTTAGATCGCTCAAATCGCACATTTTTAGTTATGGCATCTGTTTCAGGTGGAATGGATATCGAAGAGGTTGCACACACTGCGCCAGAAAAGCTTGCAAAGATTCCTGTATCTGCAGTTGATGGAATCTCACTTGCTAAGGCAAAGGAGATCGTTGCAGCTGCGCAGTTCCCAGCAGATGTTGCTGATCAAGTTGCCGATGTTCTATTGAAGCTCTGGGATGTTTTCCAGGGTGAAGATGCAACCCTTGTTGAAGTTAACCCATTGGTTAAGACCAAGGATGGAAAGGTCATCGCACTTGATGGCAAGGTCACACTTGATGACAACGCTGAATTCCGTCAACCAGATCACGAAGCGCTAGTTGATCAAGCCGCTGAAAATCCATTGGAAGCTGCAGCTAAGGAAAAGGGTCTGAATTACGTAAAGCTTGAAGGCGAAGTAGGAATCATCGGAAATGGTGCTGGTCTTGTTATGAGCACCCTGGATGTTGTTGCTTACGCAGGAGAAAAGCATGGCGGAGTTCGTCCAGCTAACTTCCTTGATATCGGTGGTGGAGCTTCAGCTCAGATTATGGCCGATGGACTTTCAATCATTCTTGGTGACAAGGATGTAAAGAGCGTATTTGTAAATGTATTTGGTGGAATCACAGCATGTGATGCGGTAGCTAACGGAATCGTTCAAGCCCTTGAATTACTTGGTTCTCAGGCGACAAAGCCAATCGTGGTTCGTCTTGATGGAAACAATGTTGTTGAAGGACGAGCAATTTTGGCAAAGGCTGCACACCCACTGGTTGAGCAGGCGGACACAATGGATGGAGCAGCAAATCGCGCTGCAGAATTGGCGGCGAAGTAATGTCTATTTTCATCAATGATGCAAGCAAGGTAATTGTTCAGGGAATGACTGGTTCAGAAGGAACCAAGCACACCCGTCGTATGTTGGCTTCAGGCACAAAGGTTGTCGGTGGCGTAACGCCAGGTAAGGGTGGACAGGTTGTCGATATCGATGGTCACCAACTTCCTGTTTTCAACACCGTTGCTGAAGCAATGTCTGCAACTGGTGCAAATGTTTCAGTGGTTTTCGTTCCACCCAAGTTCGCAAAGGCTGCGGTTATCGATGCAATCGATGCAGTAATGCCGCTAGTGGTTGTTATTACTGAAGGCATTCCAGTTCACGACTCTGCAAGCTTCTACACATATGCGCAGACAAAGGGAACAACTCAGATCATCGGGCCAAACTGCCCAGGTTTGAT
>CAYNYE010000171.1:0-1387 GCA_964401345.1 uncultured Candidatus Planktophila sp. | reverse complement strand
TCAAGGGCGAACCAATTATGGATTTCCCTGCACCTTCAAATATCGGCGGACTTGATCCTGTTGTAATGACATCAGGCGGAAAGCAAACACCTAAGCCTTAATGAAGATTCGAGCATTAATCGCACTAGCAATCTTTGCTTCACTACTTTCCTTTGCCAAGTTCAGCCACTGCGAAAACACTGGCTGGGCAACGCCAGATCAGTACATTCACGCCTGTTATAGCGACCTTCCATCTTTGTTTGAAGCTCGCGGATTAAGTACTAACCAATGGCCATATGCAAGTGCAGATAACAGTGTTGAGTATCCGGTACTAACTGGTGTTGTTATGTACCTAACCTCATTTGCTGCAAACTCACCAGCTTCATATTTCAATATCAATATTTTCTTTTTAGTTCTTCTATTTCTAGCAACAGTGTTACTTGTTCGAAGGATTCGTCCGGAGTTTGCGTACTTAGTGCCAGTAGCACCAGCAATGATCGCTTCTCTATTTATCAACTGGGATTTATGGGCCATTGCAACGATGCTTCTTGCGATCTATTGGTTTGATCGCAAACAGTATTTATATAGCGCCTTGCTACTTGGAGTCTCAATCTCAACCAAGTTCTTACCAATCTTCTTGTTGATTCCAATTGTTTTCATCTTCTGGCGCGAAAACAAAATCAAGGAAGCGATCAAATACCTTGCAATCACTTTCGGAACCTGGTTGTTGATCAACGCACCATTTGCAATTACAACACCTACTGGTTGGTGGCGTTTCTACAAGTTAAATCTTGAACGCGGTCCTGATTGGGGTTCAATCTGGTTGGCGTTACAACAACTTGGCGTTAACTTCACAAACTTGAACTGGTTATCAATCCTGTTACTTCTCATCGCACTTACAACAATTGCGGTCTTGCTCTTTGAATTACAGTACACACCAACTCTTGCATCGGTCTCATTCTTTGTTCTTGCATCAGTAATGTTGGCAAGCAAGGTGTACTCACCACAATATGTTTTATGGTTGACACCACTTGCAGCAATTGCACTGACCCACACAAAAGATCTGCACGCATTTTGGGTTTGGCAAGCAACTGAAATTATTTATCACATAGCTATTTGGCAACACATTGCTCAGGTCACCGATGCCAAGTTCGGCCTAGGGCCAACCCCTTACGCGATCCTGACCCTGGTCCGGATCGGGGGCACGATCTACCTGATGGCCATCCTTGCCCGCCGAGCGCTAAAAGGCCGAAATACGCACAGCAAACTGCTCGATTTACTGTTTGAGGGCTCCAAGGCTTACCCTTAACCTCCCTAGAAACCCAGTTTCCAGGGGAATTTAACCCTCCTGTCACGGAAATACCGTGGCCGTCTTAGTCCAGAGGAGGTCGGGTTAACACATGCGTCA
>CAYNYE010000170.1:0-1400 GCA_964401345.1 uncultured Candidatus Planktophila sp. | reverse complement strand
GAGATTGCAGCGATCAAGGTTGCGGTGCCGCAGATGGCACAGCGTGTGATCGATCATGCGATTCAAAGTTATGGCGGAGCTGGTGTGAGCCAGGATTCTCCATTAGCTGCGATGTATGCGGGTATTCGCACCTTGCGAATCGTGGATGGGCCAGATGAGGTGCATATTCGCGATATTGCACGGTTAGAGATCAAACCTTATTTAGCATGAAGGATTTAACTCCGGTCCGCGATGAGGATCGCTTTGATGTTGCGCGAATGCATGCGTGGTTGCAGCCATTTATTGGTGTGGATGCGTTGCCTGAGGTTCAACAGTTTCGAAGTGGTGCATCAAATCTGACGTATTTGTTGCAATATCCAGATCGCGAGTTGGTGCTGCGCAAACCCCCTGCGGGAATGAAGGCGGCATCGGCGCACGATATGAAGCGTGAGTTTTTGATTCAGTCGCGGTTGCAGCCGGTCTATCCCCTAGTGCCATCGATGGTCGCGTTGTGTGATGACCAATCGGTGATGGGTTCGGATTTTTATGTGATGGATCGAGTTGTTGGCGATATTTTTCGGCGCGATGTTCCAGAGGGTGTAACGGCTGCTGATGTTTCGGTAATGGCAGATTCATTGATTAATGGTTTGGTGCAGTTGCATGCGGTTGATGCGTCGATCTTGGCAGAGCTCAATAAAGGTCCTGGGTATGTGCAGCGACAGGTTGAAGGTTGGTCGAAGCGTTATCGCAATGCGTTAACCGCTGATGTTCCTAATGGTGAAAAGGTGATGGCGTGGTTAGAGGCCAACCGTCCTGATGATGTTGCATCTTGTGTGATTCATGGTGATTGGCGCATCGACAATGTTGTTTTTGATTTGAAGCAGGCGCGGATTGTTGGAGTGTTGGATTGGGAGCTGGCAACAGTTGGTGATCCGCTGATGGATTTGGGTTCAGCGCTGGCGTATTGGGTGGATCGCGATGATGAGCCGGCGTTTGCATCGCTTCGACGTCAGCCAAGTCATTTGCCGGGGATGCCAACGCGAGATGAGTTTGTGGCGAAGTATTTAGCGGCAAGTGGTGTGCGCTGTGATGACTTTACTTTTTACGAGGTCTTTGGGTTGTTCCGCTTAGCTGTGATTATTCAGCAGATTTGGGCGCGATATGTTGCAGGGCAGACAACAAATCCGGCCTTTGCAGGGTTCGGAGATGCGTGTAATACCTTGATTAATCGCGCAGAGCGCAAGCTTTCTTAAGTTAGTTACTTAGCGCAGCGAGTTTTTCAACGACCTGCTTGGCAGATGGATTAGTCATCGCGGTTCCATCTGAGAAAACAAGTGTTGGAACTGTGCGGTTTCCGCCATTTACCTTTTCAACGATTTCTGCGGTGCCTGGAGTTTCTTCAATGTTGATCTCTTCAAATG
>CAYNYE010000169.1:0-1448 GCA_964401345.1 uncultured Candidatus Planktophila sp. | reverse complement strand
AAGCCTGCTCAGGTATCGGTAACCCCTAACAGAGATGCGGATTTAGCTGATTCCACGCATGATGTTGAGGTAGTTCCATGTGGAAACACAGTGGTTCATATCGATACCGCACACCGTGGAGTTGGAACTGCATCTTGTGGTCCAGATACTTTAGATAAGTACCTAGTAAAGACTGGCGTACATACCTGGGAGTGGACCGTTACTTCGATTTAAAGTAATTAGTCGAGGTGTGACAGCGGCCAATTAATTGCATGTGGGTATTTACAGGTACGACCATCACCTGAGGATTTTCCACGTGCACGTCGCCACATCCATGGCAGTGCAAAGGTTGCAAACCAAACGGTAGTGACAGCAACCTTGACCAACTTATGTGTTGGCTCAGCGGCAGGCAACGGTCTGCGCCATGATGGATCAAATGGAAGTTGAATAGTTTCTAACACCGCTTGAGCGACTCGATCATGTCCCATTGGGTTTAAGTGCAAACGATCAAAGGCCAAGAAGCGCGGATCTTTGAAAGCGGGCTCTTCATTTGCATCACACAAAATTGCGCCAACCTCTTCAGCAACTGCGCGAACATTCTCGTTGAAATCCTTAAAACGTGCTTTCCAAGTTTCAGCCAAACGTCCTTCGCTGCCACTGTCTTCAAGAACGGTAAACAACATAATCGTCGCACCTGATGCTGCAACTTTTCGTACCGCTTCTGCATATAAAGGTAAGGTCACATTGGGGTTGTACTTAGGGCGGATAACATCATTAGCACCTGCGTGAAATGAAACCAAGGTTGTCTTATCTACAACCTGCGCAATCGCAGCATCTAACTGTTCATCAATTACTTGCTTCAGCAATTTGCCGCGAATAGCCAGATTTGCGTATTGAAAACCAGGTTGCGCTTCAGCCATGACATCGGCAACTCGATCTGCCCAACCACGGTACTGGCCATACTTCTTCTCATCACACATACCTTCTGTGAATGAGTCGCCAATAGCGATAAAACGGTTGTATTTCACTGCCTTTTACCTACTTCGCGCGGCGCTGTTGATCTATATGGAACAGCGCGATTGAGGTCGCAACGGATGCATTAAGAGATTCAGTTGATGCGCTAATCGGAATCGAAATTACCAAGTCGCACTTTTCCTTAGTCAAGCGTGCAAGACCCTTGCCTTCTGACCCAACAATAACCATCAAAGGCTCAGTTGCAACCTTCATCTCGCTAATCATTTCATCTGACTCGCCATCAAGACCGATAACAAACATTCCAGCCTTCTTAGCGGCATCGATTGTGCGCGCAAGGTTTGTGATTTGTGCGATCGGCAAACGTGCTGCTGCACCTGCAGATGATTTCCAAGCAGATGCGGTCATTGTTGCTGCACGACGTTCAGTCATGATGACACCAGCTGCACCAAATGCTGCAGCTGAACGAATAATCGCACCAAGGTTACGAGGATCTG
>CAYNYE010000168.1:0-1505 GCA_964401345.1 uncultured Candidatus Planktophila sp. | reverse complement strand
GATGGAGTTAATTCACCAACATCATGCAGATCGATATCGATTCCATGAATGGTTCCGTTTCCTTTAAGCGTTAATCCGACATCACTCATTGAAACCGTTGCACCCATAGAAGTAAGAATTGAACGTAGCTGATCGCCAGGTTGTGTCGTCACCTTTGGCCAATCAGCAATTGTCACACTTCCACCGCACACCATTGCTAGAGAAAGAAATGGTGCAGCATTTGATAGATCTGGTTCGATTACTAAATCTTTACCGTGCAACGCACCTGGCTTAACGCTCCAACTTTGGTTAGCTGAATCGACATCAACTGTTGCACCAAAGTCACGCAACATCTCAACTGTCATTTCAATGTGCGGCATTGATGGAAGTGAACCACCTTGATGCTGTGCAACGATTCCCTTTTCAAAACTTGGTGCAACTAATAGCAATGCAGACAAGAACTGGCTCGATGCACTTGCATCAATTGTTAGATTGCCGCCAGGAATTGAACCTGTGCCATGCAACTTCAAGGGCAAGCTGTAACGGTTTTCATGATCTACTGAAACACCGAGCTCTTCCAACGCCTTGATGACAGGACCTAGCGGTCTTTCATAGGAACGTGGGTCGCCATCAAAAGCAACTTCGCCAGTTGCTAGCGCTGCTAGCGGAGGCAAGAAGCGCATTACGGTTCCAGCGTTACCAACATCTATCTTTACCCCGCCGCGCAGAGCTGCTGGAGTAACAATCCATTGCAACTCTTCAAGACCATTGACAGTTACTGTCTTTTCTTCAATTCCAACACCCAGCGCCTTGAGTCCAGCCATCATTAATTCGCTATCGCGAGATACCAATGGACGACGCAGAACAGATTGAGTCTTTGCTTGTGCCGCCAAAATTAAGGCACGGTTGGTTACAGATTTTGATCCAGGAATGACAACGCTGATATCAACTGGTGTTGCGCCGCGGAAAATCGCGGGCCAGTGGGCGTTGTTTGTCATCGCCTAAGTCTAACCGCTGAGCCCACCTGCGATACCCTTGAATTATGTGTGGACGTTATGCGCAAACCGCCGACATGCGCGAGCTTATGGAGCAGTTTTCAGTAACTGGAACCTCTCCTGAAAGTTCACTGCCACTCAATTGGAATATCGCACCGACAAATCCCATTTACATCGTTCGGGCTAATGACCAATCTGGCAATGACGCCTCTAGGGAAAAAGCGTTAGCGGTAGTTTCATGGGGATTGATCGGTCCTTGGCTGACAGATTTTCAAGAGGCACGCGCTTCTCAATCCCGAGCGATCAATGCGCGCAGCGAATCAATTCATGAAAAGCCCACCTTTAGAAATGCATTTAGAGCGACGCGATGTTTGATTCCAGCATCGGGGTATTACGAATGGGCAACCGCGTTGGGCAAGTATTCGCCGAAGCAACCTTTTTACATCTCCGCGCGAGATGACAAGCAACTTCCAATTGCTGGAATCTGGAGCAGCTGGCGAGCACCCAATGGAGAGGTTATTGAAACCGCAT
>CAYNYE010000167.1:0-1661 GCA_964401345.1 uncultured Candidatus Planktophila sp. | reverse complement strand
AAATGTCCTGCAGGCTATAAAAAGAAGTAATCCAGCTCTAATCAGCGAGAAAAAGGGTTGCATCACCTCTACCCTTTACTCATGACTCAAGAGATTAACAATTCAAAGCTGCGCCGCTACAACATTATTGCCGGTGTATTCCACTTGGTTCAGATGGTTGCGGTCTTAGCTCTAGCCAACGACTTCACCCTTCCAATTGTTGCTCGCTATATGTCCGGTCCTCCAGGAAGCACCTTTGCTGAGCCAATCACCTTGTTGAACACCCCAGTTGGAATCGGTGTTGCACTATTCCTTGGTCTTTCAGCTTTCTTCCACTTCTTAGTTGCTTCACCAAAGTTTTTCCCACGCTACAGCGCGGGCCTTGCGCAAAGCCGCAACTACTTCCGCTGGGTTGAGTACTCAATCAGCTCTTCAGTAATGATCGTTTTGATCGCTCAGATCTGCGGAGTTTCAGATGTAGTAGCAATCATCTCAATCTTTGGCGTCAACGCCTCAATGATCTTGTTTGGTTGGCTTCAGGAAAAATACGAGACACCAGGAAATGGCGGATGGATCCCATTTATCTTTGGGTGCATCGCAGGAATTGTGCCTTGGCTAGGACTTGTGTTCTATGTACTAGCAATCGGCGGACCTTCTAACGCAAAGGCACCAGCCTTTGTCTATGGAATCGTCATCTCGCTCTTCGTACTTTTCAACACCTTTGCAGTCGTTCAATACTTGCAATACAAGAAGGTTGGAAAGTGGTCTGATTACCTACGCGGAGAAAAGACATACATAACCCTGTCTTTGATCGCTAAGTCAGCTCTCGCATGGCAGGTATTTGTCGGCACTTTGTTTGAATAGGTAACCACCTAGACTGCTTCCATGAACGGTTCATTAGCGCTCGTTGGATCGGGTGAATACCTGCCCGCCATGTCCGCCTTTGAAAAATCCTTGCTGGAAGATGGAATCAGCAATGGCAAGACCGCTAACTACCTACAGATCCCAACCGCCGCAGGACGCGAAAGCGATGAAAGCCTTGCCTACTGGAAACGACTCGGACAAACTCAAGCTGATGCCTTAGGCGTAAACGCAACATATCTACCGATTTACACCCGCGACGATGCTTTCAAGCAAGAACATGTTGATGCGATTAAAAACAGCGCGCTGATGTACATGTCCGGGGGAGATCCACACCATCTTGCTGAAGTTTTAATCGATACACCGGTGTGGGCTGCAATGGTTGAAAACTGGCAAAGCGGCGCATCACTTGCCGGATGCAGTGCAGGTGCCATGGTTCTATCTGCACAGATCCCAAACTTTCGAATGCTCAAGAAATCACCAACACAAGGTTTGAATCTGCTTCCAGAGATTCGTGTCATCCCACACTTCAATAAGTTCTTTAAGTGGATTCCCGATAGCGCCGCCAAGGTTTTGCTGCACGTTCCTAATGATTCGATTCTTATTGGAGTCGATGAATTAACTGCGATTGTTAAGCGCTCTGGTTCAACTCATTGGACCGTCGTAGGCGAAGCTAAGGTTCATGTCCTTAAAGGCCTGCCGGATCAACAGTTACATGATGGCGAAGAGATCCATCTTTCATTGTCATGAAACACATAACAGTTATCTTTGATGGCGAGTGCGAGTTCTGCCGACAATCTGTCACTTGGATTCAGCGCAAA
>CAYNYE010000166.1:984-1703 GCA_964401345.1 uncultured Candidatus Planktophila sp. | reverse complement strand
GATCGAATTAATGATCATTGGATGCGCGCTGGTGTGACGATAATTGATCCCACAACTACTTGGATTGATTCAACTGTCGAGATTTCAAATGATGTAACTATTCATCCAGGCACCGCGCTATTTGGTTCAACAAAGATAGCAACTGGTGCTGTTATTGGGCCACGAACAACCCTTTCTGATTGCGTAGTCAAAGAAGGCGCTTCTGTCTTGGAATCAATCGCAACACAAACCATCATTGGTGAAGGTGCAACCGTTGGTCCATTTACATATCTACGTGCCGGAACTCAATTGGGTGATGCATCAAAGGCTGGCGCATTTGTTGAAATGAAGAATGCATTAGTTGGAACAGGTTCAAAGGTTCCACATCTGTCATACGTTGGCGATGCAACGATTGGCGAGGGCAGCAACATTGGCGCTGCAACAATCTTTGTGAATTACGATGGCGTAGAAAAGCACCACACAACAGTTGGTGATCATGTTCGTATCGGTAGCGACACTATGCTGGTTGCCCCTGTAACTATCGGTGATGGTGCATATACAGCTGCTGGTTCAGTAATTACTGAAGATGTTCCGGCTGGCGCGATTGGTATTGGCCGAGCATTGCAAAAAAATGTTATAGGTTGGGTCATGCGCAAGCGCCCCGGCACCAAGTCAGCACAGGCAGCAGAAAAGAAGAAGGGCTAGATACATGAGCGAGATCCGTTTATCTTCTGAAAAGA
>CAYNYE010000166.1:0-974 GCA_964401345.1 uncultured Candidatus Planktophila sp. | reverse complement strand
ATCGCAGAACGTCGCCGATCACCTCGGTATCCCGCTCACGCCAACTTCTGCTTATGACTTCGCCAACGGTGAAATTTTTGTTCGCTTTGAAGAATCAGTTCGTGGTTGCGATGCTTTCGTAATTCAGAGCCACACAAACCCTGTTAACAAGCAGATCATGGAACAACTCATCATGGTTGATGCCTTGAAGCGCGCATCAGCAAAGCGCATCACAGTGGTTACACCTTTTTATGGTTATGCACGACAAGATAAGAAGAGCCGCGGACGTGAGCCAATCACAGCCCGTTTGATGGCAGATCTTTTCAAGACGGCAGGTGCGGATCGTTTGATGTCAGTTGATCTTCACACCTCACAAATTCAAGGTTTCTTTGATGGTCCAGTGGATCACCTATTCGCACTTCCAATGCTTGCAAACTATGTTGGCAGCAAGGTTGATCGCACCCGTTTAACAATCGTTTCACCTGACTCAGGTCGTGTGCGCGTAGCTGAGCGTTGGTCTGATCTCTTGGGTGGTTGCCCAATCGCATTTATTCACAAGACCCGCGATCCACGCATTCCTAATGAGTCTGTAACAGGTCGCGTTGTTGGTGATGTTGTTGGTCAAACATGTGTAGTTATCGATGACATGATCGATACCGCAGGCACAATCACAAAGGCAGTAGATGCTTTGTTTGAAGCTGGCGCAGCAGATGTGATCATCGCGGCAACTCACGCGGTATTTAGCGGTCCAGCGGTTGATCGCCTAAAGGCCAGCCGTGCATCAGAAGTTGTCATTACAAATACTCTTCCAATCTCTGAGGATCAGAAGTTCGACAATCTCACTGTTCTCTCAATCGCACCTCTTCTAGGACGCGCAATTCGCGAGGTCTTTGAGGATGGATCAGTTACCAGCCTCTTCGACGGTCACTCGTAAGCGAGGATTTGGCGCTTTCTGCCTAATCTCATAGACTCCAACCATTCTGGCGAGGGTTTCA
>CAYNYE010000165.1:0-1737 GCA_964401345.1 uncultured Candidatus Planktophila sp. | reverse complement strand
ATTTGGGATTATTCTTCTCCTTAATGAAGTCGCAACGATCATTCATCGATTATTCACTCGATAAGCGCGCTACCTTGATAGCGCTCTTTCGAGGAACTGTTGATGCCTGCGACGCCGACCCGTACCTAATGCGTGCGGCTAAATGGCATGGCGACAAAGTTGATCGCAACTGCCCAGTATGTAAAAAGGAAGAGCTGGTCGAACTTCGCTACACATTTGGCGAGCAGTTAGGCCAGTACTCAGGTCGCATTAAGACTCCTCGCGAATTAGTTGAGATGGAACGGGAGTTCGGCGAATTCACCGTCTACATCGTTGAGGTATGCCGCAACTGTTCATGGAATCACCTATGCGCCTCATACATCTTGGGCGATGGAATTGAACGAAAAGCCCCGCGCAAGGTACGCACCTTGGAGGATGAGGATTACGCCAAGGGATAGCATTGCCAAATGGCCCGTAAATTACTGATTAGAGCAGCGGTTTTCCTCGGCGGTTTTGGATTTGTTGCCGGCTCTGTTTTGTTTGCACTTGCCTACTTAACCGTTGATATCCCTGATCCCAACGCATATGTAAATAGTCAATCGACAATTATTCAGTACTCAAATGGCGAGGAAATTGGTCGCGTTGGTACTCAGAACCGACAAATCGTTCCTCTTGCAAAGATTCCTCTCAATGTTCGTCACGCAGTTTTGGCTGCAGAGGATCAAAACTTTTACTCCAATAAAGCTTTTTCAATCAAAGGACTAACTCAAGCAGTCCTAGACAACATTATTAAATTGGGAAATGGTCGAGGCGGATCCACAATTACACAGCAATATGCCAAAACCGCTTTCTTAACACCTGAACGTTCGATTCAACGAAAGATTAAAGAGCTTGTAATTTCAATTAAGTTAGAGAACCAACTATCCAAGGATCAAATCTTTGAAAGTTATCTCAACACTATTTACTTTGGTCGCGGCTCATACGGTGTTATGACCGCTTCACAGCAGTACTTCAACCGCAACGTTGATCAACTTACTAATTCACAAGCTGCGGTAATCGCTTCGATTCTGCGCTCGCCAGGTCTATACGATCCAAAGTTCAAAGAGGGTAATGCTGAACGTTTAGCTGCTCGTTTTGAGTACGTTAAAAACAATATGATCGAAGCGGGCTGGTTATCTGAAAAAGATGCAGCCAAGATGAAGGTTCCGACAATTGCTCCACGTTCTACATCTGGACAGCTCAGTGGACCAAAGGGTCACATCATTGAAGCGGTACAAAAAGAGTTAGCAAAACTTGGATTTAGCCAAGACCAACTATTAGTTGGTGGACTTGTTATTAAGACAACTCTGGATCAAAAAGCTCAACAATCTGCCGTTGATGCGGTTAACAAGTTCTATCCAGCAAATGCACCAGCTGATCTACGAATCGGTTTAGTTGCAATCCGCCCTGGAACCGGCGAAATACTTGCACTTTACGGTGGTCGCGACTACCTAGAGCGTCAATTAAATGATGCAACGCAATCAATCACCCAGGCAGGTTCAACCTTTAAGCCCTTTGCATTAGTTGCAGCGCTTGAACAAGGGATTCCACTGTCATCAATGTGGAACGGTGATTCACCACAAACATTTGATGACGCAGGCAAGCCATACGTTGTTTCAAATTACGGCAACGAGGGTTGGGGCCAAATCAATCTCAACTTCGCCACCAAGCACTCTGTTAACACCGTCTTTGTTCCACTTGGAATCAAGGTTGGTCCAG
>CAYNYE010000164.1:0-1772 GCA_964401345.1 uncultured Candidatus Planktophila sp. | reverse complement strand
GTAACGGTTCGTATGTCTGAGCCACAGTTTGAGGGACAGACTAAAGAGGTTCTAGGAACCGCTGCGGCTACTCGAATTGTTTCTGCGGTTGTCGCTGAGAAGATGAAGGAGTACTTCAATACTTCAAAGCGCATCGACAAGGCTAATGGTCGACTTGTTTTGGAAAAGATCGCAGCTGCATCACGTACTCGTATTAGTGCACGCGCTCACAAGGATCTGCAGCGTCGCAAAAACGCACTTGAGTCTTCATCACTTCCTACAAAGCTCTCAGATTGCCGCTCAGAGGATGTAACACGTACTGAGTTGTTCATCGTAGAAGGTGACTCAGCACTTGGTACAACCAAGGCTGCGCGCAATAGCGAGTTCCAAGCAATCCTGCCGATCCGCGGAAAGATTTTGAATGTACAAAAGGCATCCCTTTCTCAGATGCTTGAAGACAAAGAATGTGGATCGATTATTCAGGTAATCGGTGCGGGTTCTGGAAAGTCCTTTGAATTAGATGAAGCTCGTTACGGTCGCATTATCTTGATGTCAGATGCTGATGTTGATGGTGCGCACATTCGCTGCTTACTTCTGACCCTGATGTATCGCTACATGCGTCCGCTGATTGATTCAGGCCGCGTATTTGCAGCGATTCCACCTCTACACCGCATCGAAGTTGTTGGCGGGGGAGGCAAGAAGGGTAATTACATCTACACCTACAGTGATGATGAGATGAAGAAGGTAACTGCTGAGCTTAAGAAGGAAGGCAAGCGCTGGAAGGAGCCTATTCAGCGCTACAAAGGTCTTGGTGAAATGGATGCTGATCAGCTCCGAGAAACCACAATGGATCCAGATGCTCGTACTTTGCGTCGTATCACTGTGTCAGATGCAGCAGCATCAGAGGCGATGTTTGAACTTTTGATGGGTAGCGATGTTGCACCACGTAAAGAGTTCATCGCTAACGCAGAGATCGATCGCGATCACATCGACGCTTAGTCAATAGACACTAGGTCGAAGTACTCCTCTTTCCACAAATCCTCATCGCCATCTGGCAACAAAATTACGCGCTCTGGCTTTAAGGCTTGAACTGCGCCTTCATCGTGAGAAACCATGATGACGGAGCCTTGGTATTCAGCAAGTGCTCCCAGGATTTCTGCGCGCGATGCAGGATCTAAGTTGTTAGTCGGCTCATCTAGAAGCAAAACATTTGCTGCGGAAACAACAAGCACAGCTAAGGCAAGACGGGTTCTTTCTCCACCAGACAAAACCTTTACCGGCTTATGAACATCATCGCCAACAAACAAGAAAGAACCTAAGGTATTGCGCGCTTCAGGTTCACGAATATCAGGGGTTGCCGACATCATGTTTTCTAGAATGGTGCGTTCAAAATCAAGTGACTCGTGCTCCTGGGCGTAGTAACCAATCTTTAAACCATGGCCATGCTCAACCTTGCCGGTATCTGATTCAAGTTCGCCAGCCAAAATGCGAAGCAGGGTTGTCTTTCCTGCACCGTTAAGGCCAAGAATTACAACGCGAGAACCCTTATCAATCACACATGAAACATCGGTAAAGATTTCAAGTGATCCATAGTTTTTCGAAAGCTCTTCACCTGACAAAGGAGTCTTGCCACATGGTGCAGGGGTAGGGAAGCGAAGCTTGGCAACCTTGTCGGCGACTCGAACATCATCCAATCCACTTCGTAACTTCTCAGCGCGACGTAACATGCCTTGCGCAGCGGTTGCCTTGGATGCCTTGGCACGCATTTTTTCACCCTGCTTTTGCAAAATCTC
>CAYNYE010000163.1:0-1810 GCA_964401345.1 uncultured Candidatus Planktophila sp. | reverse complement strand
AAGAGATGGCTGCAGAAGCAGACAAGATGCGTAAGTTGGACTTTGAAGAGATTCAGATTCCACCTGGCCCACGCCTAGGTAATGTTGTTATTGAAGTAAATAACTTAACTAAGGGCTTTGGAGATCGCGTACTTATTGATGATCTTTCATTCACCCTTCCACGTAACGGAATCGTTGGAATCATTGGTCCAAATGGTGCAGGTAAAACAACACTATTTAAGACTTTGATGGGCATGGAGCCTGCAGATTCTGGTTCGGTAAAGATCGGTGAAACTGTAAAGATTTCATATGTTGATCAGAGCCGTGGTGGCATTGATCCTAAGAAATCTTTGTGGGAAGTTGTTTCAGATGGCAATGACTTTATTAAGGTCGGCCAAGTTGAAATGCCTTCACGTGCATATGTTTCTTGCTTTGGTTTCAAGGGCCCAGATCAGCAAAAGGCTGCTGGCGTTCTATCTGGTGGAGAGCGCAACCGCTTGAACCTTGCGTTGACTTTGAAGCAGGGTGGAAACCTATTGCTTCTCGATGAGCCAACAAACGACCTTGATGTTGAAACATTAGGTTCACTAGAAAATGCATTGCTTGAATTTCCTGGTTGCGCAGTTGTGATCTCTCACGATCGTTGGTTCCTTGACCGTGTAGCAACGCACATCTTGGCGTATGAAGGTGATGCAAAGTGGTTCTGGTTTGAAGGAAACTTCGAGAGCTATGAAGCAAACAAGATTGAGCGTTTGGGCTCTGAAGCATCACGCCCACACCGCATGACATACCGAAAGCTGACTCGTTAATGCGTTATCAAACACAACAGTATGTGCGTTGGGGCGATCTCGATGCTTTTGGACATGTAAACAACGCGACTTACCTTGTGTATGCACAAGAGGCGCGTTACACCTGGTCCAAGATGATCGAAATGGTCGTTGCACGAGCCGAAGTTGATTTCATTGCTCCCATTTACACAGGAGATATTTTCATCGATGTAGAAATTTGGGTCAACAAAATCGGAAACTCTTCATTTGGTCTTACCTATGAAATGAAGAATGGCGATGAAGTTCTAGCTCGCATCAAAACTGTGCAGGTAACGGTTTCTATGGAGACCAAGAAGTCCCGCCCGCTCAAGGATTCCGAGCGCGAATTCCTTACTAAATACCTTGAAGAGGAGAAGTAACGATGGCACAACTAGCCTCACGCGAAGAGCGCCCATGGTGGAGAGATGCTGTTACGTATCAGATCTACCCACGTTCATTTGCTGACTCAAATGGCGATGGCATCGGCGATGTAGAAGGTATCCGTTCTCGTCTTCCATATCTGCACTCTTTAGGTATCGATGCAATTTGGATTTCACCGTGGTACCCATCTCCACAACATGATCATGGTTATGACGTATCTGATTACATGGATATCGAACCTGCTTACGGAACTTTGGCGCAAGCAGAGCAGTTGATCAAAGAAGCACATGAATTTGGAATTAAGTTGATCGTGGACATTGTCCCTAACCACACTTCAAGTGAACACAAGTGGTTCAAGGAAGCTCTTGCTGCAAAGCCAGGATCAAAAGAGCGTGATCGCTACATGTTCCGCGACGGCAAAGGGCCTAACGGAGATCTCCCGCCAAACAACTGGGAAGCAGTTTTCGGCGGTCCTGCATGGGAACGTGTTATCGAAGCTGATGGCACACCCGGGCAGTGGTACCTGCACTTGTTCGCAGTTGAACAACCAGATCTCAATTGGGAAAACCAAGAGGTTAAGGATCATCTAGAAGATGTGTTGAAGTTTTGGCTAGACCGCGGAGTCGATGGATTCCGAATCGATG
>CAYNYE010000162.1:0-1842 GCA_964401345.1 uncultured Candidatus Planktophila sp. | reverse complement strand
TGGAATCAGCTAAATCCGCATCTCTGTTAGGGGTTACCGATACCTGAGCAGGCTTACCCATCACAAAGCGCAGACCATTGCCGTGCGCATTGACTAGCTCAAACCAACGAACCGCAGTGTGTCCACCATTTTCTTGTGGGCGTACATATGGAATGTATTGAGCTGCAACTGTCGAAACATAACGACCAATGCGACCGATCTTGCGATCAGGATAGGTTTCGTGTGCACCTGTTCCGAAGTAGACCAGTTCATTGAGTGAACCATCTAGCTCAAACAAAGTTCCCACACGTGCTAGATCATCAAATGCCTTTGGAACAGTTACAGATTCCTTGACATGGAAACCACCAACAACTGGGGTGATCATCTGTGTGTGCTTGAAGTTAACACCGGTGCTTGTCTGCCAAGTATTAGTTACCTTGATAGATGATGGTGATTGCTGAACCACACAATCGGTACGTGAAATTTCACGAACTCCATAACGCTCCCACTTGGTTGCGATATGTCCGATGCGATCATTGTCCGTTGGTGCACGCCACAATGAAACTGATGGTGCGACGATCCCGTACGGCAAAATAATCTGTCCGTGCTCATCGACTACATCACCAAGCTCTTTTGTCTTCTTGGCAGGTGCAAGCGCTTGGGAAGGTAGCGCGATTTGGCTCCAGCCGACCTCAGACATTGGTAAAGCCCACGGAGTGCTTGCAATACGAACAAGTGAGAAGTTAATGAAACGTTCTCCACGTGATGTTCCCTTAGCAAGCTTCTTCGAACTGACCTTAAAGTTAGCAAACTTGCGTGGTGCAACCTTAGGAAGCTTTACAACTCCGCTATCAAGAATCTCGCCATCGCAGGTGATGTTCCACTGCAACTGGTATTCGCCAAGATCCTTAAAGAAGTGCTTGTTAAATACCTTGAATTGGCCGGTTGCTGCCTTGACCGCGGTAATAACCACAGGGGCTGCAAGTGCCTTAAATTCATGCATTGCAGGCTTAGCTGTGCGATCTGGGAAGACCATTCCATCGCAGCAGAAGTTGCCATCATGCTTTTCTTCGCCGTAATCGCCACCGTATGCATTGCGCTTGGTGCCATCTGCAAGAGTTTGAACAGGACCGTGATCCCACATCTCCCAGATAAATCCACCTTGCAAACCACGGGTTGCTTCAATCGCTTCCCAATATTCAGCCAAGGTTCCATTGCTGTTACCCATTGCATGCGAGTACTCGCACATAATTAAAGGACGATCAGCCTTAGGCGACTTTGCGTACTCCTTAATTGCATTGATTGATGGATACATCGGCGCGATCACATCTGTAAGTGAATGGCTGCCCATCCAGTTTCCACGGATTCCACCCTCATAGTGCAGTGGGCGTGATGGATCAAAGCTTCGAGCGTATGCGGCAGCTGCTTCATGATTTGTGCCTGCACCTGATTCATTACCAAGTGACCACATCACAACTGATGGATGATGGATGTCGCGTTGAACCATTCGGCCAACACGATCAACAAATGCAGTTAGGTACTTTGTGTCATCACAGATTGATGAAATAAATGCGTGTGATTCGATGTTGGCTTCGCCAATTACGTAGAAACCTAACTCATCGCAAAGATCCAAGAAAGCTGCATCATTTGGATAATGGGATGTGCGAACCGCGTTGAAGTTCCAACGCTTAAGTTCTAACAAATCCTGGCGCATGTCATCACGGGTCAATGCGCGCCCGGTAAATCTATTGAAATCGTGGCGGTTGATTCCGTAGAAAATGATTGGCTGACCGTTTACTAAAAAGTCCTGGCCCTTGATCACGATCGAACGGAAACCAATCCGTTGCTGAGAAACCTCAATAA
>CAYNYE010000161.1:0-1875 GCA_964401345.1 uncultured Candidatus Planktophila sp. | reverse complement strand
AGTAAACGGTTTCCGAACTCAATCCACACCTTTACTTGTTCCTCTACTTGGTACGGCTTGGGGGTGTAGGAGCCAGGCGTACATTCAGGCCAGGTGGGGCAACCAAGACCCGAACCGGTTAAGCGCACCGCGCCTCCGGTCACCACAATCGCCGCTTGAGCAAAAAGGAGAAAGCCGCTAGCAGGGGATAAAACTCGTGTAGCCCGTGCTCGCAATGTGCTCATACCCGTACCCTATGACTCCACCGACCCGCTGGCTTCCGAGTGGCTGAACGTGTCGAATTAAGACACAATACTGTTGTGAAAATGACCGCAGGGCTTCAAACAGGAGATGACTCACGTACCCGTGATCTCGTGGCCCGGTCGATTCTTGAGAATGGACCATCTACCGCCGCGGTTCTGGGCGAACGTTTGGGTCTGACTCCAGCGGGCATTCGTCGCCACCTAGATCTTCTTGTGGCCGATGGTGTGTTGGAGGCGCGTGACCCACGAGCATCATCTATTCGGGGGCGTGGTCGACCTTCCAAAGTATTTGTCATGTCAGATAAAGGTCGCGAAACCTTTGAGCATTCGTATGATGATTTAGCAGTTGCGGCATTGAAATTTATGTCTGCACAATCAGGTGAGCACTTAGTGAACGCCTTTGCTCAATCTCGTGCCGATGACATTGAAAGAAAAGCATCGGTTGCGATTGCAAAGCGCTCGCACAAAGTTGATGCGCTCGCAACATTTCTGTCAGATCAAGGGTATGCAGCAAGTGTTACTCAGAAGCCAATGGGCGAAGAGTTGTGCCAGCATCACTGCCCAATCGCGCACGTTGCCGCAGAGTTTCCGCAGTTATGCGAAGCCGAGACTGAAGCTTTATCAAAGGTTCTTGGTACACATGTTCAACGCTTAGCAACCATCGCCCATGGTGATGGCGTTTGTACAACATTCATCCCCAAAGCTCAGCAAGCTAAAAATCAAAGTTCACACACAACCACAAGCAAGGGAAAGGTCCGTGCATGACAACAGCACATCCAGAACTCGAAGGCCTCGGCAACTACGAATACGGTTGGTCAGATAAGAGCGCGATTGGCGATAACGCTAAGCGTGGACTCAATGAAGATGTTGTTCGCGACATCTCATCAAAGAAGTCTGAGCCACAGTGGATGTTGGATCTTCGCTTAAAGGGTCTTTCATTGTTTGATAAGAAGCCAATGCCAAATTGGGGATCAGATCTTTCCGGAATCTTCTTTGACACGATTAAGTACTTCGTGCGCTCAACCGAGAAGCAAGCAACAACTTGGGATGATCTTCCAGATGAGATTAAGAATACGTACGACCGTTTAGGTATTCCAGAAGCTGAAAAGCAACGCCTCGTGTCGGGTGTAGCTGCTCAGTACGAATCTGAGGTTGTGTATCACTCGATTCGTGAAGATCTAGAGGCTCAAGGCGTAATTTTCCTTGATACAGATAGCGCGCTAAAGCAGCACCCAGAACTATTCAAAGAGTACTTCGGAACCGTTATTCCAGTAGGCGATAACAAGTTCGCAGCTCTCAATACAGCTGTTTGGTCTGGTGGTTCTTTTATTTATGTTCCAAAGGGTGTCCACGTAGATATTCCTTTGCAGGCATATTTCCGAATTAACACAGAGAACATGGGTCAGTTCGAGCGCACCTTGATTATTGCGGATGAGGATTCATACATTCACTACGTTGAAGGCTGTACCGCTCCAATTTACAAGTCAGATTCACTTCACTCAGCGGTCGTTGAAATCATTGTAAAGAAGGGCGCGCGCGTTCGTTACACAACAATTCAGAACTGGTCTAACAACGTGTACAACTTGGTTACCAAGCGTGCAACATGTGCTGAAGGTGCAACCATGGAGTGGGT
>CAYNYE010000160.1:0-1886 GCA_964401345.1 uncultured Candidatus Planktophila sp. | reverse complement strand
TGCCAGATGGTCGAACTTTGGCGATCAAGATCAGCGATGGCAATGCACGTTCTATGCCAGCAATTACCGCTGCTGCACTTGCACACTTTGGTATTGATGCGAAAGAGGTACCCGTAAATACTCTCGGTGCGGGCCTTCCAGTAGGCACCATTCGCGCAACCTTCTAGTTAGGCGTACCCTTAAAGGTCTATGAATGGCCGCATTGCAACTGTAATGGTGCATACCTCGCCCCTGGATCAACCAGGTATTGGCGATGCTGGCGGCATGAACATTTATGTTTTGGAATCTGCTCAACGCATGGCTGCGATGGGTGTTTCAGTCGATATCTTCACTCGTCGTACCGATGCATCACAGCCTGACATCGTAGAAATTTCTCCAGGTGTTCGAGTTCGCCACTTCGAGTGCGGTCACGGAAGCCTGACAAAGGAACAACTTCCGGCACATATCCATGGTTTATCAAAAGAGTTTTTACGGATCGTAAAGAGTGAAAATTACGATGTTATTCACTCGCATTACTGGCTATCAGGCAAGGTGGCGATGCCAGCGGCAAAAGAGCTTGGTATTCCTTTAATTCACACGATGCACACGATGGCTCGAGTAAAGAATTTGAATTTGGCGGAAGGCGAAAGCCCAGAGCCGATGATCCGTGTTCAAGGCGAAACTCAGGTGGTTGCCGCAGCAGATGCATTAATTGCAAACACCGATGCTGAAGGTGCAAGCCTGGTGTCTTTATATGACGCCTGCCCAGACAAGGTGCACGTTGTAACCCCAGGTGTTGATCTTTATAACTTCACACCAGGTGAAGGTCGCAGTCATGCCCGTGAAGTTGTTGGACTACCGCAGGATGCATTAGTAGTTTCCTTTGTTGGTCGTATTCAGCCACACAAGGGTCCTGAAGTCTTAATTCGTGCAACCAGTGAACTTGTTAAGCACTCACCGATATTGCGTCATAAATTAGTGGTCAACGTAATGGGCGGCGCATCAGGTGCAAACACCGAAGAGGTAGATCGTCTGAAAGAGCTTTCTTCTTGGCTAGGCATTGATGATGTTGTTCGCTTTGAGCCACCGGTTGCTCGTAAGGATTTAGCGCAGTGGTATCGCGCCGCCGATTTGGTTGTAGTTCCAAGCTATAGCGAGAGCTTTGGTTTAGTTGCACTTGAAGCACAGGCGTGCGGAACACCGGTTGTAGCAACCGCGGTGGGTGGACTTCGTACCGCGGTTGCCGATGGTATTTCTGGAGTTTTAGTTGATGGACACAATCCAAAGGCTTGGTCCTCTGTTATTGCACGTTTACTGCAAGAACCGCAGCGTCGCGTACTGCTTTCAATGGGCGCAATTGAACATGCATCGCACTTTGGTTGGGATGCAACTGCGCGCGGAACTTTGGATATTTACGACCTTGTTATCGGCGGTATGCGTAAGTCATTGGAAGCGTAAATGGCTGGCATTGACCCACGTATCACCATTGAAGAGTTCTTAGATTCACATGATTTGGAATACGAACGTAAAGATAACAACACCTTTTTGTTGACCTTGCCGGGCGAGAAAAAACTGCAAACTCATTGCGCTTTAGTTGTTGGTGATCATTCGCTCAGCATCAACGCCTTTGTGATTCGTAAACCTGATGACAACGCTGATCAAGTTCATGCGTGGTGCATGTCCAAGAATGCATCGATGTATGGAATCGCTTTTGCCACCAATGAAATCGGTGACATCTTCTTGGTCGGTCGATTGCCTTTGTTTGCAGTCACAGATCGCGAGCTGGATCGTTTGATTGGATCGGTGCTTCAGTACAGCGACAACTCATTTAATCCACTGCTTGAACTTGGCTTTGCAAATGCAATTCGCCGTGAATGGGCCTGGCGGCTTTCTCGCGGCGAATCGCT
>CAYNYE010000159.1:0-1888 GCA_964401345.1 uncultured Candidatus Planktophila sp. | reverse complement strand
TTAGACCTTGAGGTAACGGCGAAGCGTGATCACTGAGGCCAGGATTGAAACAACCAAGCCTGTTGCCAGCAAGTACGCCGATGAAACCCAGACTTCACGCCAACCAAAGAAGTTGGTGAAGGACAGAAGCGGAGCAACTCGAGAATCCACAACGGTCTTCAATCCTGCAAGCAATCCAGTTGCTAATCCCCAACCGATAACAGCTGAGATAACACCTTCAAGCAAGAATGGAAGTTGGATTGACCATGATGATGCACCAACTAGTTTCATTACACCGGTTTCACGGCGACGGTTAAATGCTGCAATACGCAATGTATTAGAGATCAACAGCGCTGCGGTAAGTACAGATGCCAAACCAACAGCAAGTGCACCATTACGAAGAACCGCCAATAATCTGAAGAACTTCTCCAAAATCGCACGCTGATCTTGAACAACATCAACACCTGGGCGACCACTAAACGCGCTAACAATTACCGAGAACTGCTCTGGATCCTTGAGCTTCACACGGAAAGACTCTGGAAGTTGATCTGCGGTCACATTTTGTGCAATCGCTGAATCCTTGAAACGCTCTTGGAAGCGAACAAAAGCTTGTGATTGAGATTCATAGAAGACGCTATCTACAACGCTCATCTCTTGTAGATCCTGCTGGATCGATAAACGCTGATCTGCTGTTACCGCACCTGCGGCACATGATGCTGAATCAGAAAGATTTCCACACAAAAATACTGACACTTCAATCTTGTCGTACCAGTAATCCTTCATCGCCCCTACTTGGGCGTTTGAAAGAAGACCAATACCAAGCAATGACAATGAGATCGCTGTCGTCACAACAACAGCAAAGGTCATAGTTAAGTTACGACGAAGGCCGATTCGGACCTCACTTAGAAGAAACCGTGCGCGCATGTTCTCTCTCCCCGCCCTTAACCCGTGTACCCGTAAACACCACGAACCTGATCGCGGATTACATGTCCACCGTCAAGCTCGATAACGCGCTTACGCATCTGATCCACGATGCCTGCATCGTGTGTAGCCATCAAAACTGTTGTGCCTTCGCGGTTAATGCGATCCAGCAACTTCATGATTCCCACAGATGTTGCTGGGTCAAGGTTTCCTGTTGGCTCATCCGCGATAAGAATTGGTGGGCGGCTTACATAAGCACGAGCAATTGCTACACGCTGCTGCTCTCCACCTGAAATCTCTGATGGCAAACGATCGCCCTTATCTTCCAAACCAACAAGTTCCAACGCCTCTGGCACTTCGCGGTTAGTCTCTTTTGGTGGGTAACCCACGCCGTGCAAAGTGAATGCAAGGTTTTCGGAGACCGTCTTGTTTGGCAGTAAACGGAAATCCTGGAACACGGTTCCTACTGAACGGCGAAGCTCAGGAACCTTGTGCTTAGACAAAGTCCCGAGATCTTTTCCTGCAACATGGATTGATCCAGAGGTTGGGCGCTCTTCGCGAAGAACAAGACGCAGGAAGGTTGACTTACCTGAACCTGAAAGACCAACAAGGAAGACGAACTCGCCCTTAACGATTTCAAGATTTACAGAATCAAGAGCTGGGCGCTCCTGACCTGGATAAATCTTGGTGACATTCTCAAAGCGAATCATTAAATCTCCCATTGCATCTGCGGGGTGGAGTTCGGGGAACCACCTTCGACCTGCGCTTAGTTTAAGGAAGTCAGGCTGAAATCCTTGGATGTCGCGGGTCTTTAAGCGTGAGAAAAGTGTGAGATTGCTCGAATTACAAAGATTCTCAGGAATTATGAACTGCGGCGCCAGCGAATTCCGGCTTCGATAAATTCATCGATTTCGCCGTTCAACACCGCAGATGTATTTCCAGTTTCATAATCGGTGCGCAGATCCTTCACCATTTGGTACGGCGCTAA
>CAYNYE010000158.1:0-1910 GCA_964401345.1 uncultured Candidatus Planktophila sp. | reverse complement strand
ACGAAGGTTTGAATCCAACCGGTTCCTTTAAAGATCGCGGAATGACAATGGCGATTTCAAAGGCGGCAGAAGATGGCGCAAAAGCTGTAATCTGCGCATCAACTGGAAACACTTCAGCATCTGCCGCTGCATACGCTGTCAAAGCAGGAATGCGTCCAGCGGTTCTGATTCCTAAAGGCAAGATCGCAATGGGAAAGCTTGCCCAAGCGGTTATTCATGATTCAACAATTTTGCAGGTCAATGGAAACTTTGATGATTGCTTAACTCTTGCGCGCGAACTTTCTGAAAACTATCCGGTTGCACTTGTTAACTCCGTTAACCCTTTCCGTATTGAGGGACAAAAGACTGCAAGCTTTGAAGTTGTAGACATGTTGGGTGATGCTCCAGATATTCACGCACTTCCAGTTGGTAATGCAGGAAACATCACTGCATATTGGAAGGGCTACAAGGAGTACAACAAGGATGGCCTAACAACCAAGCTACCGATGATGTACGGATTCCAAGCAGCAGGTGCTGCACCGATCGTTAAGGGCAAGGTTGTTAAGAACCCAGAGACAATCGCAACAGCTATTCGTATTGGAAATCCAGCCTCATGGCAGCAAGCTGTTGAAGCACGCGATACATCAGGTGGTGTGATTGATTCAGTTACAGACCGTGAAATCCTTGCTGCATACCGCTTAATCGCAGCTAAAGAAGGAATCTTCGTAGAGCCATCATCTGCGGCAGGTCTTGCAGGTTTGCTCAAGTACAAGAAGGCGGGCAAGCTACCTAAGGACAAGACAATTGTTATTACAGTAACTGGCCATGGATTAAAGGACATTCCATACGCACTTGAAGCTGCGAAAAAGCCGGTCGTTGTTCCTGTCAATGCAAAGATCGCAGCTAAAGCTTTGGGACTTGCATAAAAAATGAAGCCAACTTTTAAAGCTCAGCCAATGCAGGTGCAAGTTCCTGCAACAAGTGCGAACTTGGGGCCTGGCTTTGACTGCCTTGGTTTAGCGTTAAATATGCATGATCGCTACATGGCGCAGGTCATGGATGAAGCCGGCGTTGATATCGATGTCACCGGCGAAGGTGCAGATGCGGTTCCAACAACTGATAAGAACTTAGTTATTAAGGCGATGTACAAAGGTTTTGATTTCTTGGGTGGTCGTCCTCGTGGAATCGCATTACGTCAGCTCAATGTCATTCCTCATGGTCGTGGTCTTGGTTCATCTGCTGCTGCAATCGTTGGCGGCTTAGCTCTTGCTCGCGCACTTGTACTTGGTGGCAATGAACGCATGTCTCATGAAGATATGTTGAACATTGCCAATGAGATGGAAGGTCATCCTGACAATGTTGCCGCTGCAATTTATGGCAGCGCAAATGTTGCATGGCAGGAAAACCAACGCGGACATGTAGTTGCACAATCACTCAATATCGAAGTTGATCCACGCATTAGCGCGCTTGCATTTGTTCCATCAACTGAACTTTCAACTTCAAAGGCCCGCAAGATGTTGCCTGAATCAATCTCCCATCAGGATGCGGTTCGAAACTCAATAAATACAGCGGTTTTAGTCCAAGCATTGCAGCACCGCCCAGATCTTCTTTTAAGTGCAACTGAGGATTACCTGCACCAGAGCTATCGCAGTGATGCAATGCCACAGAGCTTTGCCTTAATGACAAAGCTTCGTAAAGCAGGGGTTGCCGCCTTCATTTCAGGCGCAGGTCCAACAGTCTTGGTTCTTCACACTGGGGCAGATGCCGAGGCGGCCGAGCTAGAGCGTGCCGCAGGGGAGAAGTTCCAGATGATTCCTTTGGGTATTTCACGCACAGGAGTCGCGGTCGTCACAGCGTAATTTTGGGATTTCGGGGGCAATCCTGCTAATCTTCACTCATCTGAACGGCTCATCTAGTAGCCAGTAACACAT
>CAYNYE010000157.1:0-1929 GCA_964401345.1 uncultured Candidatus Planktophila sp. | reverse complement strand
CATGAACCTTTACTTCGTAAAGGGCAAAGGCGCAGATGCAACTGTCATTACTCCGAAGTTAACTGGAACATTGTTGCCAGGAATTACCCGTGATTCAATTTTGTCTGTGGCGAGCGATCTTGGGTACAAGGTCGATGAGGTAATGCTCTCAGTTGATGATTGGCGCGATGGTGTCACATCGGGAGAGATCACTGAAATCTTTGCTTGTGGAACCGCTGCCGTTGTTTCTCCTGTTGGTCAGGCAAAAAGTGCCATGGGTACATGGGTAACTGGCGATGGTCAACCAGGAACAATAACCATGCAGATTCGCAATCACTTACTAGGAATTCAGCACGGCACAATTGCAGACAAGCACAACTGGATGAGTGCGGTTAAGTAATGCCAGTAAATGATTCTTTCCATATCTACGACACAACACTTCGCGATGGCGCACAGCAAGAGGGTTTGAACCTTTCTGTTCATGACAAGCTGAACATTGCCCGTCATTTAGATGATTTAGGTGTTGGCTTTATCGAGGGTGGATGGCCCGGAGCAAATCCAAAAGACACCGAATTTTTTGCACTTGCCAAGAAAGAGCTAAAGCTCAAGAACGCAACCTTTGTTGCATTTGGCGCGACACGACGTCCTAATGCAAAGGCTGCTGATGATGTACTACTTGGTGCCTTGCGTGACAGTGGGGCACCGGCAGTAACTCTGGTTGCTAAAGCATTTGATCGCCATGTGGATCTTGCTTTAAAGACATCTTTAGATGAAAACCTTGCGATGATTCGTGATTCAGTGACGCATCTTCGCGAAGAAGGTCAGCGTGTTTTTCTTGATGCAGAGCACTTCTTCGACGGCTATCGCAGCAACCGTGCATATGCACTAGAAGTTGTGCGAGTAGCTGCAGAAGCCGGTGCAGATGTGATCGCTTTATGCGATACCAACGGTGGAATGTTGCCGGATGAGCTTTCACAAGTTGTTCACGATGTCTTAACGGCAAGCTCTGCACGTTTGGGTATTCACTGCCACAACGACACAGGATGCGCGGTTGCAAACTCGATGGCCGCTGTTGCTGCAGGTGCAACCCATGTTCAGGGAACTTTGAATGGATACGGTGAGCGAACCGGAAATGCCGATCTCGTGACAATCATCGCGAACCTAGAGTTAAAGAAGAAGCAGTTGGTGTTACCTCCGAACGCGCTTCGCGAAGCCTTTAGAATTTCACACGCAGTAGCTGAAGTAACAAATGTTGCCCCAAGCGGTCGTCAACCATATGTTGGAGTTTCAGCCTTTGCTCACAAGGCAGGCTTACATGCAAGTGCTATCAAGGTAGATCCATCCTTGTATCAACATGAGGATCCATCATCTGTCGGAAATGATATGCGTATGTTGGTTTCTGACATGGCCGGCCGTGCATCTATCGAATTAAAGTCACAAGAGCTTGGCGTAGATCTTGGTGGAGATAAAGAGCTCATCGGTCGCATCGTTGATCGAGTTAAGGATATGGAGTCTCGAGGATTTACCTTTGAGGCTGCCGATGCTTCCTTTGAACTTCTGGTGCATGAGGAGATGTCTGGAAAGCGTCCATCATTCTTCACAATAAATCATTGGGTTACATCTGTAGAACGTGCAGCAGATCAAACCATCACGACTAAGGCAGAAGTAACTGTGACCGCTATGGGTCAAGAGATTACGTGCAGTGGCGAAGGAAATGGTCCAGTTAACGCCTTTGATAATGCGCTTCGTACCGGTTTGATCTCACTGTACCCAGAGCTTTCATCACTCGAATTAACTGATTACAAGGTGCGCATTCTTGAAGGACGTTTAGGCACAGGCGCGATTACACGCGTATTGGTAGAAACCAGTGATGGCAATGGCGAATGGAATACAGTCGGTGTGCATGAAAATGTTATCGCTGCATCAGCAATGGCATTAGAGGATGCTGTT
>CAYNYE010000156.1:0-1944 GCA_964401345.1 uncultured Candidatus Planktophila sp. | reverse complement strand
CTGGATAACAATATTGATCGCTTATCTGAAGATCACCGTCGCGCTCAAGAGCTTGCCACAGCAATCGCAGCGATTGATTCTTCATTAATCGATCCAACAACAGTTCACACAAACATTGTCGGCTTAGATCTTGCTGCGCTTCCAATTACCGCCGCTGAACTTGCTGCACGATGCAAAGATGCTGGTTTATGGATTAGTGCGCTTGGTCCAAAGTATGCACGTCTTGTAACGCATTTAGATTTTGATGATGCTCAATGCGCAGAAGCAATTGAAATCTTAAAGAAAGCCCTCGTGGCTTAGAAGCCACTGCTTCTTCTCAACACCGTACGCGTAATTTCCTAACGCTCCCCCAGTTTTTACAACTCGGTGACAGGGAACAACAAGCATGATCGCATTGTTTGCACATGCACTTCCTGCAGCTCTAACCGCCGCAGGGCTTCCAGCTTTTTCAGCTAAATCAGAGTATGACCAGGTCTTACCCGGAGCGATCTTGCGCATTGCTTTCCATGCCGCTTGCGAAAAAGCAGCACCTGGTTGTCGAACTTTAATTCCGTTAAGGGCAGTTAAATCCCCATCAAAGTAATCATTAATCAGATCTGAAATAACTGGAATTGATTTAACGATCTTTACATCCTTGCCCGCTTTGAAGGCTGAAATGGTTGAAAGATTTGCACCGATCAAAATCTGATCATCGGCAATTAAGTTGAGTGTGCCTACAGGGGTCTTATGAGAGGTGATGAGAAGTGTCACTCGCCAAAATTAGCGATCGCGCAACATTTCAGCAACTAAGAAGGCAAGCTCTAGTGATTGAGCGTGATTAAGACGTGGATCGCAGGCCGTCTCGTACCGTGATGCTAAATCCTCATGTGAAATCTGCTCGCCACCTCCAACGCACTCAGTAACATCATCACCAGTGAGTTCGATATGGACTCCACCAGGATGAGTTCCAAGCGCCTTGTGAACTTCAAAGAAGCCCTTTACCTCATCCATAACATCATCAAAACTACGGGTCTTGTAACCAGTTGGAGCTTCGTAGGTGTTTCCGTGCATGGGATCGCACACCCACAGCACTTTGGCGCCAGATTTCGTTACGCCATCAACTAGTGCTGGCAAGATTTCACGGATGTTCTTGGCACCCATACGTGTTATAAATGTGATTCGACCTGGTTCGCGCTTTGGATCTAACTTGTCGATCAATGCAATTGCATCTTCAACTGTTGATTTTGGTCCAAGCTTGATACCAATTGGGTTTCGAACCTTTGATGCGAAATCAACATGTGCGCCATCTAGCTGACGTGTGCGCTCACCGATCCAAATAAAGTGACCTGAGACATCGTAGGCATCACCTGTACGTGAATCGATACGTGTTAACGCCTTCTCGTACTCCATGATCAAGGCTTCATGACTTGCAAAGAAATCAACTGACTTAAAGCTTTCTGGATCAACCCCTGCTGATTTCATGAATGCAAGTGCGCGACCAATCTCATCAGCCATCTTTTCGTAGCGATCGCCAACCTTTGAATCACGGATGAAGCCCTTGTTCCATTCATGAACTTGGCGAAGATCAGCAAAACCACCTTGGGTAAAGGCACGAACTAAGTTAAGAGTTGCCGCAGATGTGTTGTACACACGAACTAAACGCATTGGATCTGGAGTACGTGCAGCTTCTGTAAATTCAATGTCATTAACCGCATCACCACGATACGCAGGAAGTTTTACATCTCCGCGGGTTTCAAAATCACTGGAACGTGGTTTTGCAAACTGCCCCGCCATTCGGCCAACCTTGATGACTGGAAGACTTGAGTAGTACTGCAAGACCGCAGCCATTTGAAGAATTGTCTTAATGCGATTTCTAATTGAATCCGCAGTAGCTGATGCAAAAGTTTCTGCACAATCGCCACCTTGTAACCAAAAAGCTTTTCCTTCTGCAGCGAGCGCGATGCG
>CAYNYE010000155.1:0-2034 GCA_964401345.1 uncultured Candidatus Planktophila sp. | reverse complement strand
GTTGCCGCAACGGTGGCAGCAACCTCAGAGCTATCGCCAGTTACAAGCCATGGAGTAATTCCCATATTGCGAAGTTCAGAGACGGTTTGCGCTGCATCGCTCTTGAGTTGATCACCAACTGCAAAGACGGCAAGTGCGACTCCATCCCAGGCAAGCACTGCAACAGTTAACCCTGAAGCCTGTCCGCGTTCGATTGCAGATTTAATCTCAGGGTGGAACTCAGTTGAGCTATGTGCAACAGCTGCTGGCGATCCAATAAGAACTACTGGTGATTGAGAAAGGATTGAAACGCGACCTGCGGCACCTGAACCTGGAGTTACAGAAAAATCTGTAACAGCAAAGGTTGGACGTGCAGAGCTTGGAATAGAGGACTGTGCTGCGCTCTGACCAAGTGCGTAACGGGTAATTGATTGAGCAACTGGGTGGTTATTCAAGGATTCAATCGCTTGAGCTGACGCAACAATGTTGTCAGCGGTAACGATCTCAGCAAATGAACGACCTAGAACAGCGCCTGCTGCGGTTGAAATAGTTGCTTCCTGAACCAGCATCACACCTTCAGTTAGTGTGCCGGTCTTATCAAAGACAACCACATCGACCTCGCGGGCTACTTCTAGTACTCGAGGCTCACGCAAGACAATTCCGCGGGTTGCTCCGCGGCCAGAAGCAACCAATAGAGCTACTGGAGTCGCTAAACCAAGTGCGCATGGGCAGGCAATAACGAGAACGGCGATCGCATGGGAGATTGAAACAGTCAGTGTTGAACCAGTTGCATACCAAACTGCAAAGGTAGCGATCGCACCTGCGGTAACAATTGGAACAAAGACTGCGCTAATTCGATCTGCAAGGCGTTGAATCGGAGCTTTAGTTCCTTGCGCACTGATAACCATCGAAGTGATACGTGCAAGCTCTGTATCGCTGCCAACACGTGTTGCGCGTACGATCAAACGACCGTTGTGATTAACCGCAGCTCCAATAACAGATGAACCTGGGCGAACATCGACCGGCTTGGTCTCGCCAGTGAGCATTGAGTTATCAACTGCGCTCTCACCCTTAACAACGATTCCATCGGTGGCGATTCGATCTCCTGGGCGAACCTCAAACTCATCACCGATCTGTAGTTGTTCAATTGGAACGATTAATGGGAATCCCCCACGAACAATTGTTACCTCTTTGCTTCCAAGTGCGAGCAATGATGACAATGCGCTGCTGGCCTTTGCCTTTGCACGTGTTTCTAAATAACGACCAAGGATTACAAAGAAGATAACGCCAGCAGCAACTTCGGTGTACACATCGCCAGCACCTGTGGAGTTGGCATAGATAGACCAACCAAAGGCTGCAAGTGAACCCATTGAAATCAAGTTATCCATCGTCGGATGCTTGAGATTTCTAATTGCGGCCTTATGAATTGGATAGGCGATGATCAACACAACTGGAGCACTTAGTGCAATCACAACCCAAGCAGTTGGTGAATACAAAGGATGGGGCAATCCTGCTGCGTCGAGCGCATCATGAATCCACATATCTATTTGGTGGTGCCAACTCATCACCATCGAGATGGCAACGGCAGGAACGGCAAAGATAAATGCAAAGAAAAGCGCGCGAGCAGATTTCTTGCTGTGCAAAGTCACCGATTGACCATCGGCCAAGACTGAAGCTGAATATCCAGCTTTTTCTACAATCTTTATTAACTCTTTGGCGCTTACTTCGGCGGGAGCCAGAATGTGTGCGGTTTCGGTTGCAAAGTTGATTGTTGCGCTAACACCATCAACACTATTGAGCGCCTTTTCTACTGAGTTCACGCATGAAGAACAGGTCATTCCTTGAACCGACAGGGTTGTTGGTTCCAAAGGGGTGTTTACTACCTTTTGCTGTGCCTGCTGTGTACTCATCGTCGCTCTCCTTGTTTAACTTCTTGCCTGATAAATCTTTCCTTGCAACCAATCATTGATTCTTCTTACGGATTAAGTCCATTTATAACTGCGTTGTGCAGAACGCCATTTGTGGAAACCCCACTGCCACCAAAAGGTCCACTCT
>CAYNYE010000154.1:0-2057 GCA_964401345.1 uncultured Candidatus Planktophila sp. | reverse complement strand
TGAATTCCGGTCAAAATTATTTGATCCTTCATGAGCTGAGCACCTCCTTATGTGGCTTCACACTGTGAACTCTAACCGCCCACACACCTGTTGTGCCAAGGCGCTTAGTCAGATCGATTGTGGCTTGCTCTCTCTCATCAGGTGAATCTCCACCTAAGAATCTCTTGCGAGACGCACCAACCAAAACTGGATATCCCATTGCTACAAAACGATCGATTGAATCGATGATCGCCCAGTTATGTTCAGCCTCTTTTGCAAAACCAATGCCTGGATCGATTATTAACTTATCCTTTTCAATTCCTGCATCTATGGCGGCCTCTATCCGCTCATTGAGCTCTGAAATCACATCGCTTACAACATCGTTGTAAATAGCCTTGGAATTCATATCTTTTGACTGTCCCCGCCAATGCATCGCAATGTAAGGAACCTTTAATCGCGCTGCAGTTTGAAGCATGTCTGGATCAGCTAATCCCCCGCTGACATCATTAATTATTGATGCACCAGCTTTGATTGCGGCTTCTGCGGTTCTTGATCGCATCGTGTCAATACTTATAGGAGTTCCATGCTTTGCTAACTCGGTAATAACCGGAATCGTTCGAGCAATCTCTTCCTCTTCACTTACACGTTCTGCACCTGGGCGAGTTGATTCACCACCGATATCAATGATGTCCACACCTTCGGTGATCATTTCTAGACCGCGCGCAACGGCAGCTTCGAAATCGTTGTGCTTTCCTCCGTCGGCAAATGAATCTGGTGTTACATTCAAAATGCCCATCACCAACATGATTTAACCCTTGGTGATTAGTGAAATTGCTTCTGCACGGGTTGCTGGGTTTGTTAGCGCACCGCGAACCGCTGATGTAGTTGTTCGAGCATGTGACTTCTTAACTCCGCGCATCGACATACATAGATGCTCACAATCGATAATCACAATTACTCCAAGCGGATCAAGAATCTCCACCATCGCGTCGGCGATTTGTGTAGTCAAGCGCTCCTGAACTTGTGGACGCTTCGAGTACATATCTACTAAGCGCGCCAACTTTGAAAGACCGGTGATCTTTCCGCGTGGAATATAACCAATATGTGCAACACCATGGAACGGCGTTAAGTGATGCTCACAATGAGAAAAAACTTCGATGTCACGAACAATTACTAACTCTTCATGACCAATATCAAATGTTGTTGTTAAGACATCTTCAGGTGATTGCCACAATCCTTCGAAGTTTTCCTTCATTGCTCGTGCGACACGTGCAGGAGTCTCCTTTAAACCTTCGCGATCTGGATCTTCGCCTAGGGCTAAAAGCAGCTCGCGGACAGCCTTTTCCGCACGTTCCTGGTCGTATGGACCAGAAGCGCGACCATCGGTGACGGTGACCTTATTTACCGTCACTAGCTGCCTTCTTGCGTCGGGTTGGCTTCTTCTTTTCCTCAGCAGGTGCTTCAACAACTAAACGCTCTGGAACAGCAACCGGTGGTTGCTCAGATGGGATACGTGTTGCTGAACCGGTCCACGCTGGACGCTTTGTAACCAGCTTTACCTTCTTAAATATCTCTGCGATCTCTTCTTTGTTAAGGGTTTCCTTTTCAAGAAGTTGAATCACCATTTCATCAAGAATTTTGCGATTAGCAACCAAAATATCAAAAGCTTCTTGGTGCGCATTCTCAATGAGTGTGCGAACCTCGCGGTCGACTACTGCAGCGATATTTTCACTGTAATCACGTTGGTGTCCATAGTCGCGGCCCATAAATGGTTCGCTTGATCCACCACCAAGTTTGATTGCGCCAATTGCTTCAGTCATTCCATATTGAGTAACCATTGCACGAGCAAGTGCAGTTGCCTTCTCAATATCATTTGATGCACCTGTTGATGGATCATGGAAAATTAACTCTTCAGCAGCACGACCACCTAGTGAGTACGCCAACTGATCTAACAATTGATTACGAGTTGTCGAGTACTTGTCTTCATCGGGAAGCACCATGGTGTAACCAAGTGCGCGTCCGCGAGGCATGATCGTAACTTTGTGAACTGGATCTGTATGTGGCAATGCATGCGCAAC
>CAYNYE010000153.1:0-2140 GCA_964401345.1 uncultured Candidatus Planktophila sp. | reverse complement strand
ACATTGAAACCAGTGACAAACAAACCTAAAAGCAGAATCTGAACACTGTCAGCAATTCCCACTACAAAGACACCTACCGGCAATAAAACACCGGATATTCGCACAACTAACTTTGATGAATATGAATGCACCGCACGACCTGCAATTTGCGCTCCAGGGATTGAACCAACTGTGCTGGCCAATAGGACTAAACCAAACTGTCCATCGCTCAACCCTAGTGATGTTTTGATTTCAGGAATGCGAGGGATCCACGCAAGACCCAAGAAACCGAGCAGAAAGAATGAAGCCCACAATGCGTTGCGCGCTCGAATTCCTAGTGCATACAAATCAGGTGCCATAGAGTGATAACGGTAACTGACATTGACTCAATAAACTCTTACAATCAACTATGTTCTTTTCGTTTTGGCCTCGGCTCAACGAATTCTCAAGAACGCGCAAAGACTTAACCTCTGACTTGATCGCTGGAATTACCGTTGCGATCGTCGCCCTTCCATTAGCTATTGGCTTTGGCATCACCTCTGGCATGTCAGCTGCAGCTGGATTAACTACCGCGATAATCGCCGGCTTCTTGGCCGCACTTTTTGGGGGCTCTAAATTTCAGGTAAGCGGCCCAACAGGAGCGATGACCGTCATCTTGATCCCGGTTATCCAAAAATATGGACCTGAAGCAATCCCTGCCCTAGGTGTCATGGCTGGCGTGATGGTTGTTCTCATGGCTATCTTTAAATTAGGCGCAATCATTAATCGCGTTCCTTGGGCGGTAGTCGAAGGCTTCACCGTCGGAATCGCACTGGTTATCTCGCTTCAACAAATTCCCCTTGCATTAGGAATCGCAAAGGGTGAAGGCGATAAGTCGCTACCGGTTGCTTGGCATACCATTCAAAACGCAATAGATGCGGGACTGAACACCACTTCTTTATTAGTTGTTGTGATGACCTTGATTATTAAATTCAACTTTCCACGTTTTGCTAAATCCCTTCCTTTTCACATCCCCGCAAGCTTTGTTTCACTCTTAATTATTTCCTTACTTGTAAAACTCTTCTCAATTGATGTTGTCACAATCGGAGCAATCCCCCGCAGCATTGGTACCTACCAAACACCAACATTTGCCGATTTCAACAATTTGTTAGTACCAGCTTTATGGATCGCACTTCTTGCCGCGGTTGAATCTTTGCTTTCTGCACGAGTTGCCGACGGCATGGCTAAGGAAGAAAAACACTTCGAACCCAATCGAGAACTCTTTGGACAGGGCATTGCAACCCTTGCAGCCTCTGTCATGGGTGGAATGCCAGCTACTGGTGCAATTGCACGCACAAGCGTCAACGTGAGATCTCACGCGAAATCAAGGCTTGCATCAATTTTCCACGCACTTGTCTTGCTTCTCATCGCGCTGATTGCCGCACCACTTGTTAGTTACATCCCAACCGCCGCAATCGCTGGTGTTCTCTTAGGTACCAGTTACAGAATTTTGAACCCAACGTCGATCATGGAATCGCTGCGCACCACCAAGCCAGAAGCAGCAACCCTTCTTGTCACCGCGGTATCTGTGCTGGCAATTGACCTCATTTGGGGAATGGCTATAGGTATTGCACTTCATTTAATTCTGGGACGCATTAAAGTTGGCTCATGGAAGGCGTAAAGGAAAAAGCTGCGGTCAAGCGAGTAATTGCCGCCCTTGCCGAACACGGATTAATCGGAGAAGTTCATGTCCTTTCAGATAGCGCACGCACAGCTCAAGAAGCAGCCTCTGCATTAGGAATTGAAGTTGGCCAGATCGCATCATCCCTTATCTTCAAACTCCCAGATGATTCGCCTCTATTGATTATTACGAGTGGTCGTCACCGCGTAGATACAGAATTAGTTGCAAAGAATTTAGGAATCGAAAAACTCGGACGAGTTGATGCAGATTACGTAAAAGAAAAGTCGGGTTTTTCAATCGGCGGAGTCGCACCAATTGGTTGGGTCTCCCCCGCAACGATTCTTATTGATCAAGCATTAAATGATTACGAAGTCGTGTGGGCTGCTTCTGGCCATCCTCATGCTGTGTATCCCACAACATTTGCCGAGTTACTTGAATGCACAGGTGCTACTCCAATGATTGTTGGCGACTAATGAAAAAGTTGATTCCTGTACTTGTCTT
>CAYNYE010000152.1:0-2141 GCA_964401345.1 uncultured Candidatus Planktophila sp. | reverse complement strand
TTGCCAAAATTCGTGCGTTGAAGGAAGGACTACAACTTGTCTACACCGGTTTTTCCCCATCGGTGCGTATTGCTTACGACATAGATCAAGGCTTAATTAAGTTTCGAAATCAGCGAGTTGAAGTTAAAGTGCAAGGTTTTACGCCTCATGATGGAGCTTTATTGCCGGGCAGAATATTCTCAGAGATAAAGAAGGCGTTGGTACAAGGCCCCGTCCTTTTCTTAGCACCGAGAAAAGGTTATGGAAACGCGCTGTTATGTGCCCATTGCCGAAATGTTGCCACCTGTAAATGTGGTGGACGCTTAAGTGTTGTTTCTAAGAACGGTGCACCTACCTGCGTTCATTGCGGTACACACTATCCAGATTGGAAGTGTTCCTTCTGTACAAGAGATAGGCAGTACCTAGCAAGCAGAGGTATTGACCGAGCGGCAGAGGAGATATCACGAGCCTTCCCGGGTTTCCCAGTCGTTCTCTCTGCAGGAGATGTCATTAAGCAACGTGTCGAATCCAGGCCATCATTAGTCCTCTCAACTCCTGGAGCACAACCTCTTGTTGATGGTGGCTATGCCGCAGTTGTAGTTCTGGATGCGACGAGGTTTTTCTCGCACACCGATTTGAATACTCAAGAACGTGCAAGAGAACTGCTCTTTGAAACTTCATCCTTAATTAGAAAAACAGGCAAGGTATTAATCGTTATTGACGAAGCACATCCCATAACTTCGGCGATCGCCCGATGGAACGTGGCACCATTACTCAAGCGGGAAATCGCAGATAGGGAAGAGTTAAAGCTTCCACCTACCGTCGCGTCAGCGATCATAGTCACAGATGCCGTGACCGCACCTCAGATCGTTTCTGGTTTGCGAAAAGCCATTTCCGATGGTCGTTTACCAGAATCTGCACGAATTTATGGACCTACCGTAATCCCTAAAGATCTAGCCAAGATCGTTATTCATGGAGCGCACCAAGATTGGATGAAGATTGCGGAAGTGCTCCATGAACTACAGCGCAGAAGAAGTGTCGCAAAAAAGGATTTACTGACTATTCGGATAGATCCGTATTCTTTGTAGGTAATTGGTAGACTCACACCATGTCGATTCAGGAAATTCGCTACTTTGGTGATCCAGTGCTCACCACTCCTGCGTCACCCGTCGTAGATTTTGATAAAGAGCTTCGTGTTTTGGTGAAAGACCTCACCGACACAATGCTTGATGCACCTGGTGCCGGTCTAGCTGCTCCCCAGATCGGTGTACCGCTTCGAGTCTTTGTTTGGGATGTTGATGAAGCCCTGGGTCACTTAGTTAATCCAGTATTGACGCTCAGTGAAGAGATGCAAGATGGTGAAGAGGGTTGTCTTTCCTTCCCTGAACTTCGTTATGAAACACCTCGAGCGATGCGTGCTGTAGCCAAAGGCTTTAACATGTATGGGGAACCCATCACCGTGGAGGGTACGGAGTTTCTGGCTCGCGCATTGCAACATGAAACTGACCACCTCAACGGTATTTTATTTATTGACAAGTTATCGGCCGAGGATCGAAAGGCGGCAATGAAAGAGATCCGCGAATCAGAATGGTTTAACTTGGCAGCGGAAAAAGGTCAATCAATCCAAGTAAAGGATTCACCGCACTCAATTTTCGGACGGAACACGTAATGCGTCTCGGAGTTGCAGCCACTCCTGATGTTGCGATTCCAACTTTGGATTGGCTACTGGGAACAGATCATGAGATCGCTCTGGTCATTACCCAACCGGATAAACCCTCAGGTCGTGGAAGAGTTCTAAAACAGACGACCGTTGCTGAATGGGCGGAAACCCACAAGATTCCAGTAATTAAACCTCAGTCACCTACGGAATTGATCGGACATCTGGAAGATGTAGATTGCGTCATCACTATTGGCTATGGAGTTTTACTTCCACAAGTAATCTTAGATATTCCAAAGTACGGTTTTTTGAATCTTCACTTTTCATTGCTTCCTGCATATCGAGGAGCGGCCCCTGCTCAACGTGCACTCCTCAATGGCGAAACGGTTACAGGTGTAACGGTTTTTCAATTAGAAAAAGGCATGGACACAGGACCGATTTACTCTCAATTGGCGATTAAGGTCGAACCTCATTGGCGCAGCGTCGAACTCTTGTCGGAACTGGC
>CAYNYE010000151.1:0-2178 GCA_964401345.1 uncultured Candidatus Planktophila sp. | reverse complement strand
GCGATTACCAGGCAACAGATTCAACAAACACTGGCCAGCTTGCAGATGATGCAGCAACAATCGCCAATATTCGTTTGATGGATCCAAATGTTTTGTCTCCAACTTTCCGTCAGCTACAGCAGATTCGTCCGTACTACAGCTTCCCTGAGTCTCTGGATATCGATCGTTACACCGTCAATGGTGTGAAGCGCGATGTTGTTGTAGCTGTTCGTGAATTGAATATCGCGGGTAACCCTTCTCGTAACTGGATTAACGACCACCTTGTGTACACGCACGGATTTGGTTTTGTTGCCGCTTACGGAAATGAGCGCGATGCAGATGGAAAGCCATCCTTTACAGTCGGAAACCTTCCACCAACTGGAGCACTTGGTAAGTTCGAGCCACGTGTGTACTTCGGTGAGAACGTTCCTGATTACTCAATCATTGGTGGCGTAAAGACAGATACACCAGTTGAGTTTGACTACCCAGATGACACATCTGCAAATGGTCAGCGCAACTACACCTACACAGGTACTGGTGGAGTTCCAGTCGGATCGCTACTGAATAAGGTTGTCTTTGCCCTGAAGTATCAGGAGCAGAGAATTCTTCTCTCTAACTTGATTAACAAGGATTCAAAGATTCTCTTTGAACGTAACCCGCGCGATCGTGTTGCAAAGGTTGCACCGTGGTTAACTCTTGATGGAGATCCATACCCTGCATTGGTTGATGGAAAGATCATGTGGATCATCGATGGCTACACAACAAGTGCCGGATATCCATATGCACGTCAGACAACCCTTTCAAACGCAACTGCAGATGCGCTAACCGCTAACTCTGCTTCAATTGCCGCACAGGGCAACCAGAGCGTTAACTACATCCGTAACTCAGTTAAGGCCACAGTTGATGCATACAACGGAACTGTGACTCTGTATCAGTGGGATGAGAAGGATCCAGTTCTCAAGACTTGGTCTAAGGCCTTCCCTAATACAGTGAAGCCAAAGAGCGAGATCTCAGCGCAGCTTCTCGAGCACATTCGCTACCCAGAAGATCTCTTCCGTGTTCAGCGTGAAATTCTCAGCTCGTATCACGTGAAGACAGCTGAAGCTTTCTACGGCGGTCAGGATTTCTGGCGCGTACCTCGAGATCCTTCAACATTTGGAGCGAACGCATCAGCACAACCTCCTTACTACTTAACACTTCAGATGCCAGGTTCTAAGAAGCCAGCGTTCTCATTGACCACACCATTTGTTCCACGTGGTGGTCGTGAAAACCTTTCAGCATTTGCAGTTGTTAACTCAGATCCAGGTCCTGATTACGGAAAGATGACTGTGTTGCAGTTGCCTCGTAACACCAACGTTGCAGGTCCTTCACAGGTAGCTTCGAACTTCGAAGCAAAACCTGAGGTTGCAAACTCATTGTCACTGCTTCGTCGTGGTGGCTCTGATGTTGTTCTTGGAAACTTGCTCACACTTCCAGTTGGTGGAGGTCTCTTGTATGTACAACCTGTATATGTAAAGGCGACCTCAAACACCGCTGCATATCCATTGCTTCAGAAGGTTCTCGTTTCCTTCGGAGATCAAATTGGTTATGACGACACATTGAAGGGTGCACTTGATCAGGTATTCGGTGGAAACTCCGGTACTGCGGCAGGTGGAACTACTGGTGGATCAACTACTGGTGGCACAACAACTAACTCTTCACTTGCAAACTCACTAGCTAGTGCAAAGCAGGCTTATGCAGATGGTCTTGCCGCACTTGCTAAGGGAGATTTTGCAGCGTATGACCGAGCACAGAAGCGTTTGAAGTCTGCACTTGATGCAGCGATCAATGCGCAGAACAAGAAGTAATGCAGTAACAAAAAAATAACTGCACAGATAAGGGCCAGATTCATGCGAGCAATTGCATGGATTTGGTCTTTATCTATGTGTGGACATAAGATTACGTCTACCGACGCGGGGTGGAGCAGCTCGGTAGCTCGCTGGGCTCATAACCCAGAGGTCGTAGGTTCAAATCCTGCCCCCGCTACTAGTTACAACAGCACAAAAGGGTCCTCATAGAGGGCCCTTTTTGCTTTCATATACTCCCAGCGGAGTTGTTGTTACTGAATCAATCAAAGCGATGTGTGAATTTAAATGGGTAAAAGGGCGAAGCGCAGAGAGGTTGAAGCGGCTCTCTAGCGAGTGATCAAACTTTTTATTT
>CAYNYE010000150.1:0-2184 GCA_964401345.1 uncultured Candidatus Planktophila sp. | reverse complement strand
AGATCAATCACTCTGTGTTCCTCTGGTTCTGGTTACAACTAAAACACACCCGAAGAGAATTAAGGCGATTCCAGGAATGATTCCTAATGGCGGGGTTTGATCTAGCCACCAAGCTGCCAACACTGCACTTACTGGGACCTCAAAAAATACAATCAAAGAGACTATTGCTGGAGAAACACGCTTGAGTGCTGAATTAAACATCGTGTGACCCAGAAGCTGCGCACCGAGAATCAAACCTAGAAGAATTAACCATTCCTTTTGGCTAAAAGAGAAGATTTCATTCCCAGCAATTAATGCCATCGGTAGCGCCGTCATGGAGCAAATAAAGTAACAAATGGTTGTATAGGTGCTTGTCTCTAAAGTTCGTTGGGCTCTTGATCCTGCGATCATGTATGCAGCAGCTAGAGCTGCCGAAATAATTGCTGCAACATCACCTAAGAATGATTCAAATGAAATAGTTAGATCTACACCTGAAACAAGTGCAACTCCAACAAAACTCACAATCATTCCAAGCCATGCAGTTGATGGGATATGTCCCCCGCTGAACTTCACAAACAAAGCGGCAAAAATTGGTTGCAAAGCAACTAATGCAGTTCCGGCGGCAACTGTTGTCATACGCATTGCAAGAAAGAAACCAATAAAGTGCAGAGCCAGCAATACTCCCGCGGCAACCGCCCATTTGACTCCAGCTCGATCGCGTTGATGACGCAGAGCAAATGGAAGCGTCATCAATGAACCTCCTAGATTTCTCCAGAAGATCAAGGTCAAAACTGGCATTGCACTCATTGCGATGAGTGGACCAGATGTACCGATTCCAATGATGCCTAGACCTAAACGAATGAGATCTGGCTTTGCAGGGATCGCCGTGTGGTCATTAATGCGTTCGCCTGAAGTCATAAGAGAAAGGTACCCTTAACCCATGAGCGGCAATCTCTTAAACCGAGTATTTCTCGCCCGTCTTGCAGGCACCGCGGTATTTGACCCAAATGGTGATCCTGTTGGAAAGGTGCGAGATGCTGTCGCGACCCTTCGTTCTAACAATCAGCAACCTCGAATTCTGGGTTTGGTCGTCGAAGTTCCTTTACGCCGTCGTGTCTTTGTTCCCATCACTCGAGTTACGTCGATTGAAAGTGGCGCAGTAGTAATCACTGGACTCTTGAACATGCGTCGCTTTGATACTCGTCCTGGCGAAGTCTTGGTTTTAGGCGAGATGCTCGATCGTTCAATAACTTTGTTGGAAACTTCTGAAGAGGTTGTTGTGGAAGACATGGGCATGGAACAGAATCGAAATGGAGATTGGTTAATCTCTAAGGTTCACATCATGCGCAAAGGTCGCGGATTGCGTCGGAAAGGCGCAACATCAACCGTTGCTTGGGAAGAAGTTGTCGGTTTTGCCAACACAGAACAAAATCAAGGTGTAGCTAACCTGCTTTCTACCTTGGCGAATCTACGAGCCGCAGATTTAGCAGCGGTGCTTCAGGATCTTGCGCCAAAGCGTCGAATTGAAGTTGCAAGCGCGCTAGAAGATGAGCGCCTTGCAGATGTGCTTGAAGAGATGGATGAAGAAAACCGCGTAGCCCTTCTTGCAGAGCTTGAGGGCGAACGTGCTGCCGATGTTTTGGGTGAGATGGATCCTGATGATGCCGCCGACTTGCTACGTGAGGTTGGAGAAGAGCGTGCAAATGCGCTTCTTGATCTCATGGAACCAGAAGATGCAGAAGATGTTTTGCGTTTGATGACGTACGAGGATTACTCCGCTGGTGGAATGATGACCACTGAGCCAATCGTGCTCACTGCAGATTCCACCGTTGCTGACGCACTTGCTGCCGTTCGCCAAAAAGAGATTTCACCTGCACTTGCTTCTCAGATTTATATCTGTCGCCAACCTGTTGAGACACCAACGGGACGTTTTATTGGAGTCGTTCACTATCAGCGCTTGTTGCGTGAACCGCCTTCAACTTTGCTTGGATCTATTGTTGATACAGATTCAAAGGGCACTAACCCTGATGCAACCTTGCACGAAGTTTCCTCCCATTTAGCGAGCTACAACATGCTTTCCTTGCCGGTTGTTGATGCCAATGAGCGCTTACTTGGCGCGGTGACGGTGGACGATGTGCTGGATCACTTGTTGCCTGAAAACTGGCGTCACGATCACCGCGAAAATTCACCAGTTTCATTTGAGTC
>CAYNYE010000149.1:0-2327 GCA_964401345.1 uncultured Candidatus Planktophila sp. | reverse complement strand
AAAGGGTGAGCGCTTCGTTGCACTTGCAGAAGAGCTACTTGCACACCCGCAAAATGCACAATCTGCTTCTCTAGAAGCATTTTTGACATCAACAATGGCTAACGGCAACACCGTTCAGGCAACAGTTGATGAGGCAAATGCAACTATGGGCGAGAAGATTGAAGTTCGTCGCATTGCGGTAATCAAGGATTCACCAGTTGGAATTTACCTGCACCGTACAAGCCCAGATCTACCACCACAGGTTGGTGTATTGGTTGAGCTTGTTAAGGATGCAGCTGAAGTTGGTAAGGACATCGCACAGCACATTGCAGCATTTGCTCCGCAGTTTGTTACTCGCGAAGAAGTTCCAGCTGAGTTGATCGAGAACGAGCGCCGTATCGCAGAAGAGACAGCGCGCGAAGAGGGTAAGCCTGAGGCTTCACTGTCAAAGATCATCGAAGGCCGTGTGACAGGTTTTGTTAAGGAAGTTTCCTTGATCGAGCAGTCATTCGCTAAGGATGCAAAGAAGACTGTAAAGCAGATCCTCGATGAGGCAGGAACGGCTGTTAAGGCTTTCCATCGCTTCCGCGTGGGTCAATAAGGACAAGGTCTGATCGCTTAGACTTAGTCAAGGATTAGAACTGAAGCCAGACTATTAAAAGTTGGAGGAGCACTCATGCCCGGTACAAGAGGTACGTATCGGAGAGTGCTCCTTAAACTTTCTGGAGAAGTTTTTGGTGGAGATAAGGGCATCGGAGTCGATCCCGATGTTGTTCAAGATATCGCGAAACAAATTGCAGATGTAGCCCGCACAGGTGTGCAGGTAGCGATCGTTGTCGGTGGAGGAAATTACTTCCGCGGAGCAGAGCTTTCACAGCGGGGAATGGATCGCTCCCGCGCCGACTACATGGGAATGCTCGGAACAGTGATGAACTGTCTAGCGCTTCAAGATTTTCTAGAAAAAGAGGGTGTCGCAACCCGCGTACAGACTGCGATCACAATGGGCCAGGTTGCAGAGCCTTACATTCCACTTCGCGCCATCCGTCACCTTGAAAAAGGTCGCGTAGTAATTTTTGGTGCAGGTGCAGGAATGCCATTCTTTACAACAGATACTGTGTCAGCCCAGCGCGCACTTGAAATCGGCGCAGAAGCCTTGCTTCTTGCAAAGAGCGGTGTTGATGGTGTGTACAGCGCAGACCCAAAGAAGGATCCAGCGGCAACCAAGTACGACACCATTACTTACAACGAGGTCCTGTCTAAATCACTTGCCGTTGCAGATGCTGCAGCCTTTGCTCTGTGCCGCGAAAACAAGTTACCAATCGTCATATTTGATTTAATGAAAAACGGAAATATTGGCCGTGCAGTTCGTGGTGAAGTAATTGGAACTCTCGTCGCATAAGCGATGAGTCAGATGCAAGAGCGGTAAGAGGAGCGAAAGAATGGCAGATGTAGCAAGCGCCCTAAAGGACGCTGAAACCAAGATGAACAAAGCGGTTGAGGTTGCCAAGGATGATTTTGCAACAATCCGCACTGGTCGCGCGCATCCATCGCTCTTCAATAAAGTCATGGTTGATTATTACGGCACTTACACGGCGCTTTCTCAACTGGCAACAATTCAGGTTCCAGAAGCCCGCATGGCATTGATTTCTCCTTTCGATAAGGGTGCGATGGCATCCATTGAAAAAGCTATCCGCGAATCAGATTTAGGTGTAAATCCAGGCAATGATGGCTCAGTAATTCGAGTTAACTTCCCACAGCTCACTGAAGAGCGTCGCAAGGAGTACATCAAGGTTGTAAAGAGCAAAGCTGAGGATTCAAAGATTTCCATGCGCAATATCCGTCGTGCAGCAAAAGAAGCGATGGAAAAGATGGAAAAAGATGGCGAAATCGGAAAAGATGATTTAGCACGCGGAGAAAAAGAGCTTGAGAAAATCACCGCTGATCACGTAGCAAAGATTGATGAGTTGCTGAAGCACAAAGAGGTCGAACTCCTAGAGGTTTAGGGGCTCACTTATGTCAGATCTGCACTCGATCAACGAAGCGATCAATAAAAAGGCTGGGCGAAAGCTTTTGCCTTCAATGTCCGTCGGCTTATCGTTGATCTCTTTGGTGTGGTTGGCGCTTTCGTATGAAAGAGTGATTTTTGCAATCGTTGTCGCCGTAGCAGTTGTTTTGGGTGTGCGTGAATTGGTCCGTGCATTTTCTGCCCGCGGAATAGTCATTTCTTTTAATGGTTTAACCATTGCGACCGTTGGATTGTCATATGCGGCATGGGTTGGAGGAGTTGCAGGTCTTGCGATCGCAACGGCAATCGCATTTCCGTTGCTACTTATTCGAGCATTACTTCA
>CAYNYE010000148.1:0-2343 GCA_964401345.1 uncultured Candidatus Planktophila sp. | reverse complement strand
ACGGTACTGACTGCGCTGTCATTGCGATAGGAATCATCAGACCAGTTGCGCACAACATCAGATGCGATCTGCCAAATAGCCGCCTCACCTAATGGTTCAGCATCGGCATCGATTCCGTAACGGATTGCATGTTCACTGAGCAATTTGCCTGCGTAAGAGTGATAGGTCGTAACTGCGGTGCTAGTTGATGTGATGTGACTAAACTCTGGCAACTGCGACAACTGGCGCAAACGCTTACGAATACGAACTGAAAGTTCACCCGCTGCTTTACGGGTAAAGGTAAGACCCAAGATTTGATCAGGTGTAGCAAAGCCGTTGGCAACTAAATACAGAACACGGTTGCTCATGGTTTCCGTCTTGCCAGAGCCGGCACCTGCAATAACAACTGCAGGTTCTAAACCGCTGCTGATGATCGCGGATTGATGCTTTGTGATCGGTTTGATCTGAGAACCAAACTTTGGATGCGCCTGAAGCTTGGCGATGATCTCTTCAGGTGTGTATTTAGGCTGGATTGATTCAGTACTCATCACTCAATCACCGCCCGACCATCGCTCTGAACTGGGCAGGATTTCCTTACTGGGCAGCCTTTACAGCGCTTATTAACGGTTGCAAAGAAGGTTGCAGCTCCCATGCCCTCGCCAATAGTTTCGATAGTTTGCTTAGTCGCTTCCAGATCGATCGCATACTGCTGACGGATTGATGCACCTGCACTGCTTGTGCCTAGATACACAAGTTCCGCGCCTGCACTCTTATCGCCATCGGTAAATCCACCCTCATGGACACCCAACTGATAACTAGCAAGCTGCAGATTCTTCTTGGCATCCTCTTTGCTAATTGCGGTGTTACCGGTTTTGAAGTCAATAATGAACAGTGAACCATCTGCTTCTACCTCAAGGCGGTCAACTGTTCCAATAATGCGCGCACGACCGAGCTTCACATCAAAGCGAAGTTCAGCACCCTTAACTTCTCGTTTTGTCTCCTTGTGGTACTCCACAAACTTTTCAAGCATGGTGACCGCTGATTCAAGATGTGAAGCACTGACCCATCCGCTATCTGGATCAATTAACTTCCAAGAGCTTTGTAGATTCTCAATCAACTGTTCACGTGTTGTACCTGGCTCTTGAACCATCTTTGCTGCAAAGGCGTGAATCGCAGAACCCAAAACCTGTGCGGTGCTATCACCATCTGATCCACCATTATTTTGTAAGAACCACTTAACTCCACATTCCACAAAGCTTTCAGCACCTGATGGCGAAACTATTACTTCCTTATCGGGATCAATCACTGGAGCATCGGTACTGAGCGGAACTGAACCAATCCAACTGTCAGGGTTTGCAAGGTAAATCCCTTCGGCGCTCATAGCCTTCAATAACGCAGCAGCCTCTTTCGCTTTCGGTCCAGCAAGTTGTGCACGAAGTTCGGCAACTAAAGCAGGTGCGGTAATTGGACGAGGAACATCGGTTAATACATGGTCATCCTCATCGCTCTTGTTGACCATAACTTCAACCGCTTCAAAGAACTGTGATGGCTCCTCATCCTCGCGCTGAACTGCGGTGACGAAAAGTGATTGCTGGGCGCGGGTTAGCGCCACATGGAATAAGCGTTGCTCATCCTGCATCAGGCCATTGGCAGCGATGACATCTAACTGATCGCGTGGAATATCTGGGTTGCGCTTTCGTTCTACTAAACGCTCTGCACCTAACAAGGATGAACGCTGCTTCAAGTTAGGCCAGGTGCCCTCTTGTAAACCAGCGATTGCAACAACCTGCCATTGACGACCCTTTGCGCTGTGCACGGTGAGGATCTCCACGAAATCTGGACGCACTCCCTTGGCGGTAATTACATCGCCTGCAATATCTTCAGTTGCGATCTCGTTAATAAATGCAGCTGGTCCTGACAAAGGGAAACGCTCCGAGAAGCGCTGAGCTGATTCAAACAACTGCATCATCGCATCGAGATCACGATCTGCCGCAGCTCCACGAACACCTGGTCGTAATGCTTGATTGCGCCACGCGATCGATAACTTCTGCCCATCACTTGTCACTGCGTTATCCCAAATAAACCACAGTAGGTCATCTGCCAGCGCGGTCTTATTGCGAGCAATCGCCTTTGCGCCCTTTAGTAATGTATGTACTCGCAGAACGCTGTCAGCACCTTCAATAAACAATTCGCCATCATTGATTGCATCCAGCAACAACTGAGTACCTGAACGCTCATCGCCATCCGGACGAGCGGAAATCATCGCTCGGCGAATACGACGCAAGGAAATTGAATCTGCTCCACCGAATTCGCTCATTAACAAACGCTCTGCGGTATCCAAGTTCAGTGGTTGGGCACCGATTG
>CAYNYE010000147.1:0-2388 GCA_964401345.1 uncultured Candidatus Planktophila sp. | reverse complement strand
TTATTTCCGCAGGCGCATTCAACCCAACCATCACCATCGCGCGCTGTCATGTTCGTAGCCTGTCACAACTATCCACAGTTGGGGCAGTGATCGGCCATTCAGTCTGTGGGGCAATTTATGGTGCCGCACATGGTCGTCTTACTTGTAATCCTTGCGCTCTTTGTTGCTGTGCCGAACGTAGCTGCCGCCGATCAATGCGAAGAAAAAGCCTGCATTAACGTCTACACCGATAACAATCAGATCATCATCGAAGCCCGCAAAGGCAGTACCAGCGTTAAGAAAAGCATTAGCCAAGCCCCCAAGAAAACAACGGTTAAACCAACCCCTAAACCAACGGTTCGTCCTTTGTTCTTTCCGCCAGCAACAGTAAAGCCAGTGATCAAGAGGCCCACGGTAAAACGTACTTATAAACCACGAACCACCAAGCGCCCCACAAAGGTTAACTTGAGCGATCGTTTAACCAAGCTGGTTCCAACCGCAGGTGTTGCTTACCAACCCGAATTTGAACCCTTAGTCAACGTCCCGGTGTATTTCTGGTGCGATCTGCCGTCGCTTTTTCAATCTCGAGTCGACATCATCGGTGAAGTTGTAGATGTTGCCCTGCGTCCTTCATTTACTTGGAGTTTTGGTGATGGTTCGGTGTATTCAACAACTGAAAATGGCGCACCTTTTCCTAACGGCACCATCCGCCACACCTATTCACGACCAGGTACGTATGTGGTCTCACTGCTGACAACCTGGAATGGCAGCTATACCCATAACGCACAAGTGCGCGCGGTCACCGGCACCGTCAAAAAGATTTCACTTGCAGAAGTAACTGTTGTACAAGCCCCCACTCGATTCATAACTCGCAAAGGATAAAACTCATGACCACTGAAAACATGTATGTCAGCATCACCCCGTTGCCGCTTTCCACCGATCCCGAGTTCATCGAAAGCGTCAATACCTTTGCCCTGCGTCCCGATATGGATGATCTCAATCTGCTGCAACGAGATGGTGCTACTGCGGTGATTGATCTATCGATGCAGTTTTCAGATCGTGGGTATCAATGCGATGTTGAACTGATGTCACAGGTCCTTGGTCGTTTAATGGATATCCAAGTTCGAGATTTCGCACTAGGAACTCACAATGCAAAAACCTTTGATATCTATTGGAATATGTGGCTCTATCTGTTGCGGGTTGCACCTACTGGCTTTGTTGCTCCCGTTGCCTGTTTGTTTGCAACTTTGGCGTACGAACGAGGTGATTCAGAGCTGGCATACCGTGCTCTAGATCGCGCAACACAGGATGACCCAAAGTACTCATTGACCATTTTGCTGCGCCGAGTCTTTGGTTCAGGCTGGCCCGCCGCTGCTTTTGCGGCAATGCGGGTAGAACTGCATCCCAAAGTAACCGCTGGGATTTTCGACTCCTAGTCGCTAGAATTACACCGTTCACGAGTCCTACGTATTAGCCCCGGCTTAGTAGGCGGCAACCCTCCACCGCGGCGGGGTGCTCCGGGTGACGAACAGGTCGTTACAACGACAAGCGCAGGTGAAGGATTTCAATTGACTGTTACAGGTGCATGGCTCGAGACCCATGATCCGGGTGAACGTAAGTTCATCAAGATCGGATATCTCCTTCTCGAAAATGGTGAAACTCTTCCCGATGTCACCATCGCCTATCAAACATGGGGAACTTTAAACGCTGCCAAAGATAATGCGATTTTAGTAAACCATGCGATGACCGGCTGGTCAGATGTTCCTGGTTGGTGGCCTTCGATGGTTGGCCCAGGGTTGCCTTTTGATACCGATAAATACTTTGTGGTCTGTCCCAATGTGATCGGCGGATGTCAGGGATCAACTGGTCCATCCTCAATTGCACCGGATGGAAAGCGTTGGGGTTCCCGTTTTCCCGCAATCACAATTCGGGACATGGTGAACGCTGAAGTTGCATTTACCGATGCGATTGGAATTGAAAAGTACAAGTTAGCTGTTGGTCCATCACTGGGTGGAATGCGCGCACTGGAATGGGCGGTGCAACTGCCAGATCGTGTTGGTGCTATCTGCACTATCGGTTCATCGGCTGTTGCAACTGGTGATCAAATCGGAACTGCATCAATTCAAATTCGCGCCATTAAATCTGATCCTCATTTCAACAAAGGTGATTACTACGAGCAGGAGGTAGGCCCAAATGAGGGAATGGGAATTGCACGTCGCATCGCCCATCTGACCTATCGAACTGAAGCTGAAATGGATATTCGCTTTGGTCGCCAGATGCAGGGAGATGACACCGGTCGTTACGCCGTCGAGTCATACCTTGATCACCAGGCCAACAAGTTAGCTCAGCGCTTTGATGCCAACACCTACATAGCCCTGACAGAGGCGATGAATAGCCACGATATTGGTC
>CAYNYE010000146.1:0-2498 GCA_964401345.1 uncultured Candidatus Planktophila sp. | reverse complement strand
CTGATATTTCATTTGCCGAAGAGATGATCCCTCACCATGAACAAGCAATTTTGATGTCTGATATCGCTTTAACTAACTCAACTAGTGATGAAATCCTGGCATTAGCTCGAGATATCAAAGCAGCACAGGCTCCTGAGATTGAGGCGATGGGTGGTTGGACGGGAGTCAATCCTTCAAACCACATGGGTCACATGATGGATGGAATGTTGAGCGATGAACAGATTCAGCAGTTGCGCGACTCTGAGGGGGTTACTTTCGATCGACTATTTCTCGAAGGAATGATCGCTCACCATGAAGGTGCAATCACAATGGCTCAAAAGGTTTTAGATTCGAAAAACAAAAAGGTTGCCGATTTAGCCGCCGCGATTATTGATACTCAAGAAAAAGAGATCGCGTTCATGCAAGAGTTAATTAAGTTTTTCTAGGACCCACAATTGCTTGGTGGAATCAATAACGGACTCTTCCTGCAATCCTTTGGCGGATTTGCGGGGCTAGCGCTGTTGATTCTTGTCCTTAAATGGGGTTTTTCTTCCAACAAACGATTGATTATCACGCCGATTAAGGCTGGCAAGAAAGATCAGTACGGATTGCTCAAGCCCTTGCAAACTCCTAGCAACTACATCGAAGCTCAGATGAGTTTGCAGAAACTAACTGATGCCAACATCAAGGCAACTTTGACTCAGACTTTAGATGGGCCACAGCTGATGGTCTTTGAAAAAGATCTAAAGATTGCAGCGGCCGTTCTAGCCAAGTAGTTCAGCAAGAAGGGCTTCTACACGGCCCTTAATCTCATCGCGAATAACACGAACAGACTCGATGCCTTGTCCTGCAGGATCATCCAAAACCCAATCCTCATAACGCTTTCCTGGATAAAACGGGCAGACGTCGCCGCAACCCATTGTGATCACAGCATCCGATTCTTGAACCGCTTCAGTTGTGAGAACTTTAGGAACATTGTTTGCAATATCGATTCCGATTTCAGCCATAGCTTCTACGGCGACCGGGTTAATTGAATCCTTAGGAGCGCTTCCTGCAGAAAGCACTTCAACACGGCCCTGCCCAAGTTCACGCATGAAACCTGCTGCCATTTGAGAACGGCCTGCATTATGAACGCATACAAAAAGAACGGTCGGCTTATTTGTCATTGGTCAACACTTTCACTAGTCCTAGGCCAATTAAGGCTCCAAGAATTTGAGCGGCGATAAATTGAGGTGCGCACTCTGGCGCGATTCCAGCAAATGAGTCACTAAAGGTTCTGCCGATAGTTACTGCGGGGTTTGCAAAAGATGTGGAACTAGTAAAGAAGTAAGCGCTTCCGATCCAAGCAGCAACAGCTGCTGGAATTACGGTCAAGTTCTTTTGAATAACAAGAAGGTTAATTACAAGTATTAATCCAGCGGTTGCAATGATCTCGGCCAGGTAAAGGTTGCTGCCAGAGCGGACCTTCGTAGCTGTTTCGATAATTGCATTATCAAACATCGCATTTGCCAGCAGAGCACCAGAGATTGCGCCTAGAACTTGAGCGAATGTGTATTGAATGAACTGAATAACTGAACTCTTGCCTTGAATCAAATCTATAAGGGTTACAACTGGATTGAAGTGTGCACCGCTTATTGGAGCCAAGATTAAGATCAAAACCGCCAATCCAAAGACCGTCGCAATTGTGTTGATCAACAGTTGCAGACCAACATCCTGTGTCAGATCTGTTGCCATGATTCCAGAGCCAACAACGATTGCAACCAAAAGGGTGGTACCTAGGTACTCGGCGAGGAGCTTCTTCATGAGATGAGGTTACTCATAACTTGGTAAACGCAGAGTGAACAAAAGAAAAACCCCACTCACCAATTGGCAAGCGGGGTTTCTCTACAACAAATTATGAAACCGCGATGATGTCCACAACGAAGATCAAGGTCTCATTTGGTCCGATTGGGCCTGAACCGTTTGGACCGTATCCCTTGTCAGCTGGAATAACCAATAGACGACGTCCGCCAACCTTGGCTCCTGGCAAACCTTCCTGCCATCCTGCGATTACGCCAGATAGTGGAAATGTTGCTGGCTGTCCACCAGACCATGAAGATTCGATCAATGCACCATTTGACCAAGTCATCAATGTGTAATGAACTGTAAGAGTTGATGATGCTTGAACCTCTGTTCCGTTACCAACGATGATGTCTTGTGTTTGCAATGTTGTTGGAGCTGCACCTGTTGGAGGCGTGATTGTTGGTGCTTCTCCTGCGTTACCAGTAACGACTGGAAGTCCTGCTGCTGATTCCGACACTGTGTCATCTCCTCCGAATGTTGTGATTGATGCAAATCCGATTGCTAATACGGCAAGAACCGCAAATACTTTCAATAGGGTTTTCTTTGGCATGGTTCTCCTCGTTATTCGATCTCACCGATTAATTTAAACTCGCCATCACCGATCTGGCCCTGTGAGCGGTAAAGCTCTAACTTGGCACGGGTATCGGCAATATCAAGGTTGCGCATGGTTAGTTGAC
>CAYNYE010000145.1:0-2515 GCA_964401345.1 uncultured Candidatus Planktophila sp. | reverse complement strand
CGGTTTAAAGAGGCAAAAGCGGTTACACGAATTAACGCACCTTCAAGTTCGCGAATATTTGTTGAAATCTTACTTGCGATAAATTCCAACACATCATCAGGAGCATTCAACTTATCTTGAGCAGCCTTTTTACGAAGAATCGCAATACGTGTTTCTAATTCAGGCGGTTGAATATCTGTAATCAAACCCCACTCGAAACGTGAACGGAGACGATCTTCAAGAGTTGTTAACTGCTTTGGTGGTCGATCGCTAGAGATAACGATCTGCTTATTTGCGTTATACAAAGTATTAAAGGTGTGGAAGAACTCTTCCTGAGTACGTTCTTTGTTTTCTAAGAATTGAATGTCATCTACAAGCAAAATATCAAGGTCGCGGTAACGGCGTTGAAACGCAGATGCTTTATCGTCACGAATAGAGTTAATAAAGTCATTGGTGAACTCTTCAGATGAAACATACTTAACACGCACATTTCCGTACAACTCTTTGGCGTATGCCCCAATCGCATGTAATAAGTGAGTTTTACCTAAACCAGATTCACCGTAAATAAATAATGGGTTGTAAGCCTTCGCTGGTGCTTCAGCAACTGCAACCGCAGCTGCGTGTGCGAAACGATTTGATGCACCAATAACAAAGGTTTCAAAAATGTAGCGAGGGTTTAAAGTTGAAGTATCTGCAGTTTTTGTAGCGGGAGCATCATCGCGACCTGTTCCTAATTTAGGTGCAACAAACTCAACCTCTACTTCTGGAGTTGGAGCGGCAACAACTTCTAGAGTTTCATCAACTGTCACCGCAATATTGGTGGTTGTTTCAAGCTCGCGAGTTAAAACCTCACTAACAACTGTGCGAAGTCGGCTCTCTAAAACATCCTTTGCAAAAAGATTAGGAGCTGCAACCAATAAAGTTGTTTGATCATCGTTGTGAAGCAAACCAAGAGGCTTAGTGAGCTGGAGAAAGGCGCGGTGTTGAGGGGCGTTGATCGCAACCTCTTCAATTACCCGTCCCCAGAGCGTGGTTAGCTCGACTTCCTTAACACTCACCACTGCCTACCTTCTTAGGGAGAACCCTGTTTTGTTCATCCACAGGGTTATCCACACCCTGTGGTCTAAACCCCAGGTTGAGCCCTGCAAAAACCCCCCAAAAGCGCCTTGCCTGTGGACGGGAGTGAAAAGTAGAGGGGTTTCCTGAAAAAAGCAACTGGTTATCCACAACTTGGACCGGTCCCCACCCCCTTGCTGGCCAGTTTGACCGGCTTATCCCCAGACCTCTACCGTTACACCCTTGCTTCCCCCGTATTTCTGGCCCGCAGTAGATTTTTTATTTTAGGAGTTTTCAATGACAAAGCGCACCTTCCAACCAAACACACGCCGTCGCGCCAAGAAGCATGGCTTCCGTGCCCGCATGGCTACACGTGCAGGCCGTGCAGTTCTATCTGCTCGCCGCGGCAAGGGTCGCGCAAAGCTTTCTGCATAAGGGTTCATAACCGATACCCGTGCTTGCTAAGAGCGCACGTCTTACAGAGAGCGCCGATTTCGCGCGTGCAACAAAGAGTGGTTTGAGATTTTCAACCCAAAACTTTGTCGGATACCTCTACCCAACCCAACTAGATCAACCTGCTCGCGCAGGATTGATCATCAGTAAAAATGTTGGTGGATCTGTAACCCGTCACCGAATAGCTCGCCAGGTTCGTCACACCCTTCGAGAGATCTACCCACAACTTCCAACCGGGGGCTTGTTGGTAATCCGAGCGCTCAACAGCGCAGATGGTGCAGAGGCATCACAAGAGGTAACAAAGATTGTCGGACAACTTCTAAAAAAGTTTTCCGAGAAGGTTGAACAGAAGTGAGACAGATTTTAATTGCACCCATCAAGGTGTATCAAAAATGGATCTCCCCAATGTTTGGACCACGTTGCAAGTACTACCCGTCATGTTCTTCATATGCAGTCTCTGCAATTGAAGCTTACGGTTTAAAAGGAGTTGCAATGAGCGCCTGGCGTTTGTTGCGTTGTAATCCATGGTCACACGGTGGTGTTGATTATGCAGTTCCGAAAGAGAAGGTAACAGTTAATGGATAGCATCCTAAAACCCTTATATATCGCGGTTTCTTGGGTAATTGTAACGATTCACGATTTACTTACCCCAATCTTCGGAACCAACAGCGGTGTCTCGTGGTCACTTGCAATCATCGGCCTTGTAATCATCATCCGTATTATTTTGATCCCACTATTTGTTAAGCAGATCAAAAGTCAGCGTGCATTAACCGCCCTTCAACCACACATGAAGGAGATTCAAAAGAAGTACAAGGATGATCGCCAAAAGCAATCAGAAGAGATGATGAAGCTCTATAAAGAGCACAAAACAAATCCGTTAGCATCATGTTTTCCAATCTTGGCGCAAGCTCCAATCTTCTTTGCTTTGTTTACAGTGCTCAACGGAATCGGAAAAGTTCCAATTGATACCAAAGGTGTTTTAACAACGGCAGATGGAATTAGTGCAGCACAAGCAGAGTTCTTCGGT
>CAYNYE010000144.1:0-2545 GCA_964401345.1 uncultured Candidatus Planktophila sp. | reverse complement strand
TCAAATAATGAGATTAAACATCCCTGCGGCCTTCAAAGGCACGTCCCAGCGTGACCTCATCGGCATATTCCAAATCTCCACCCACAGGAAGTCCGCTAGCTAAGCGTGAGACCTTTATATCCATCGGCTTAATAAGGCGGGACAGATAGGTAGCTGTCGCCTCGCCTTCAAGGTTGGGATCGGTCGCCAGAATGACTTCAACGATTCCAGCATCTGCCAGACGAACCATTAATTCACGAATTCGAAGTTGTTCTGGACCAATGCCATCGATCGGACTGATCGCTCCGCCAAGCACATGGTACTTACCGCGGAATTCGCGGGTGCGTTCGATTGCAATGACATCTTTGCTCTCTTCAACTACACAAATGATTGTGTTGTCACGTCGTGGATCGCGACAGATGCGGCACTCATCCTCTTCAGAAACATTTCCACATTGAATACAAAACTTCACGCGCTCCTTAACGGTGCGGATTGAATCAACAAGCGCAGAAGCAACTTCAGAATCTGATTGCAAAATATGGAAAGCGATTCGTTGCGCACTCTTTGGACCAATTCCAGGCAAGCGACCTAGTGCATCAATAAGATCTTGAATTGCACCTTCGTACATTCCTGACATCTATTACTTACCTTCAATAACTTTTGCGCCAAGCTCTTTTGCCAACAACGCCGCACCCGTTAACTGCACAGGATCATTTGGAGCTTCAGAAGTTCTGGTCTCACGTGCCGCTGGAGTATTTGTATCAATTGAAGGATCAACAACAACTGCAATCTTTCGATCCAACCCCACCACATCAATAAATGCGTTGCGCAGAATCACATCAGATTCAGATCGCTCAAAACTTTCCTTCGCGCCAGCATTAACAATGCCAATGGTGATCGCATTTTCATCAACGCTCAACACCTGCGCACTTGCTGACAACAGCGACCAAGTCAGCCTGCGGCGCTTCTTTACATCCTCAATAACATCCGGCCACGCACGTCTTAGTGCGGCTATATCGAAAGCACCATGTGCGGGGGACGTCTTTGGCTTTTCGGGAGCCGGAGTTACTACTTCGGTTGGCTTGGAGTTGTTGACTGCTTCAGTCGAATGAGTGGAGGCTGCTTTTTCTTTTGCCTCCACGGTTCGAGCTGAAGCGGAAACAACGGATGAACTCATCGGTGCTAAATCTTCTGCTCTTTCCAAACGCTCAATGCGAGAGAGCATTCCAGCTTCTGTGTTGTCCCCGATCGGCAACAAAATGCGTCCGCAGATGAGCTCAAGGATTAAGCGCGGCGCAGTAGCCCCACGCATTTGGGTTAAGCCCTCTGCTGCAATATCCGCTGCTCTAGAAAGGTTTGCCGTACCAATTCGGTTGGCCTGATTACGCATACGTTCCATCTGATCATCAGGCATATCGCGCAAAATCGAGTTAGCTGTCGAATCCTTAAGCGCATCAACAATCATCAAATCGCGAATTCGTTCCAACATATCGCTAGTAAATCGTCGAGGATCATGTCCTGATTCAATGACGCGATCAATTGTCTTAAACAAAGTTGCGCCATCATGGGCTGCAATCGCATCGATTGCATCATCCAAAAGGGCTCCATCTGTGAATCCAAGAAGTTGAATTGCGATTTCGTAGCTCACGCCATCTTTTCCGGCACCTGCGAGCAGCTGACCAAGAACAGATAGAGCATCACGAACAGAACCACCAGATGCACGAACAACAAGTGGAATTACACCCTTTGCAACCTTTACGCCTTCAGCGTTGCACACCTTTTCTAGGTGAGCTGCCAGAGTTCCTGGTGGAACTAAACGGAATGGATAGTGGTGTGTACGTGAACGGATAGTTGCAATCAACTTATCTGGTTCTGTTGTAGCAAAGATAAAAATTACATGTGCAGGTGGCTCTTCAACAACTTTCAATAATGCATTAGCTGCACCTGGTCCAAGCTGATGCGCTTCGTCAATAATGTAAATCTTGTAACGGCTTTGTACTGGTGCAAAGAATGCTTTGTCGCGAAGATCGCGTGCATCATCTACTAAACCATGAGTTGCAGCATCTAATTCAATTACATCTAATGAACCTGGACCATTCGCAACTAAATCTTTACATGATTGGCATTCACCACATGGATTTGGTGTTGGTCCTTTTTCACAGTTAAGCGAGCGCGCCATGATTCGTGCGCTAGAAGTTTTTCCGCAACCACGAGGACCGCTAAACAAGTATGCGTGGTGTGTGCGACCTGATTCCAAAGCATTTGAAAGTGGAACAGTTACATGCTCTTGTCCGATGACATCTGCAAATACAGAGGGACGATATTTACGATACAAAGCTAATGACATCGTCCTGCTCCTCTACTGTTCGACGCAATTTAATAGGACCCCTCGCACACCCGCCAGAGCGGACCTACCCTTGCTGCATTCCTGCCCTGGGGGAGTTCAGTACGGTAACGCCGTACGAGGGATCTGGTGTAATCATAGTTATACCCACCGATAGAGTTCTCCCCCTCGGGAGGATTCGCATAGCGGCCGAGTGCGCACGCTTGGAAAGCGTGTATAGGG
>CAYNYE010000143.1:0-2550 GCA_964401345.1 uncultured Candidatus Planktophila sp. | reverse complement strand
GTGTGAAGCCAAAAGGTGTCATAGATCAATCCTCCCAGTGTTGGAACAACTTCGCACCCTCTTTCATTCCCGAGTTATCTTCCAGGCACCGGTCAGCGGTTGGCATCGGCAACTAGTAGGCTGGCCTCATGTCCAACGCATTCGCAGCTTTAATCTGGTGGGTAGTTCCAGCAGTAGGGCTTATTGGCGCACTCGGTTACGTGGTGTGGGTTACCAAGTTTGAGGGAAAGTTCCAACAGGAAACTCAGCGTTCTGTAGGACAGTTCCAACGTTTCCAAGATTCACTACGAGATTCTCAAGCACGTGATGCAGCAGGTGGCGCGGTAATTATCACTGGAGCAACCGCGGGTTTAGATTCAGATAACTCTCATGATGCTGGATCCAACGATGCATCTTTTGATTCAGGCTCTTTTGATGGCGGCTTTGACGCAGGGTCTTCAAACTAGGTTTAGCGGCAGTTAACGCGAGATCACTTACTTAGAATGTTGAGATTCTCGCGCCTTCCACGGATCGTTACTGGAACCTTAGCAATCTTCTTTGCTCTAGCAACTATTGCTCCACTTCCATTTGCGATCGTCTTGCCAGGTGAGGCTCAAAACATTTTTAAAGGTGTAATCACCTTCAAAGGTTTAGAGAACTACCCAGCCAATGGACGTATTGATTTAATGTCGATCAGAGTGACAAATCCTGACACCTGGATATTAGGTCCAGAGATTGTGTACTCATGGATCAGCGGTGACCGTGCGGTGTATCCAAAGTCAGCGATCTATCCTCCAGGAACAACAACTGAGGAAGAGAGCAAGCAAGCTAAAGCAGATATGGTGAAATCACAAGACACCGCAATTGTTGCTGCAGTTAACTATCTTCAATCACATCCCGAGATCATGCAACCGATTGATAATGGAAGCACAACTTTTGTTGCACCACTTGCGACAATCGGTCGTAATCGAGCAAATCAACTGGATACCAAAAAGATCGCCTTTAAAGTTGGCGAGACAGGTGGACCGAGTGGTGGTTTGGTTTTCTCAATTGGTTTAGTTGAACTTCTTACAGAACAAGATCTGCTTCAAGGTCGCCACATTGCCGGTACCGGAACAATTACCCAACGTGGAGTTGTCGGCCCAATCGGTGGCATCAATGAAAAGATCATGTCGGCCAAAAAAGTTGGGGCAACCGTTTTCTTTGCACCGGTCGATAACGCCGAAGAGATCAGCAATGTTCCCGAAGGCATCAAAGTGGTAACCGTTGCCACTTTGGCGCAGGCGGTTAACTACTTAAGAAACTCAGGTTGATAGCAACGCCTGGCCCAACAAATGACCTATTCCCTGCAAATCAATTGCATTAACCCCGCGGAAACCGCCTATCTGAGATGTATTTGATTTCTCTCAGCAGGTGTTCACCTTGTTCGCCCCCTCTGGAGCATTCCTAATTGGTGAGGAAAATCCCCTTGCGATAACTTTGCCCCATGACGAATAACCCCCAGTTTCAACGCCCATCCTTCCAATTCAACGCCCGCAAGAGTCCTCTGGCTTTAACAGTTGGAATTCTTGTTGTCGCAGGTTTGCTCTTCACAGCGCTCAGCGGTTTCTACGCAGATTGGTTGTGGTTCAAATCAGTTAACTTCACAAGTACGTGGTCAACAATTCTGACAACAAAGGCAACACTCTTTGTTGTTTCAGGATTAGTAACAGCGCTCATCGTGATGTTCAACGTTTTGTTGGCATACAAGCGTCGTCCGCTCTATGTTCCAATGACGGTTGAGGCAGATAATCTCGAGCGTTACCGTTCACAAGTTGAACCAATTCGTCGTCCACTGTTTCTTGGTTTAACCGCAGCGTTGTTCTACTTCGCAGGTTCTGCTGGTTCACAAATGTGGAGCACCTGGTTGCTGTTTAAGAACTCAACTCCTTTTGGTGTTAAAGATCCACAGTTCAACATGGACATCTCATTCTTTGCTTTCCGTCTACCGTTCTGGCAGACATTGATTTCTTGGGCAATTTCAACAGCGGTTCTGGCAATCCTTGCCTCAGTAGCGGTTCACTACCTATACGGTGGAATTCGCCTACAAGTACAGACCGATCGCACAACGGTTGCAGCACGCGTTCAGCTTTCAATCCTTCTAGGCCTTGTTGTTCTACTCAAGGCTGTTGCGTACTGGTTTGATCGTTACGCACTTGCTCTTAAGGAGAGCAAGCTCATTACCGGTCTTACCTACACAGATGTCAACGCGGTACTTCCAGCTAAGGCGATCCTTGCTGGTATCGCATTGATCTGTGCGCTCTTGTTCTTTGCAAACATTGTTCGTCGTTCATGGGTACTTCCAGCAGCAGGTACAGCGCTACTAGTTATTTCTTCTGTGCTGATCGCGGGTCTATATCCAGGTGCGATTCAGCAGTTCCAGGTAAAGCCAAGCGAGTCATCAAAGGAAGCGCCTTACATTCAGCGCAACATTGATGCGACCCGCGCTGCCTACGGCATCGATAACGTAACTGTCAGCGATTACCAGGCAACAGATTCAACAAACACTGGCCAGCTTGCAGATGATGCAGC
>CAYNYE010000142.1:0-2571 GCA_964401345.1 uncultured Candidatus Planktophila sp. | reverse complement strand
AATCCAGAGCTAAAAACTGTAATTGTCCGCGGTGCATACGATCCTTGGATCAGTTTGGATCACAACACAGCGCGCAAGATGAACCGTGCGTCACTGCCTTACATTGGATTTCGAACTCTTAGCGCAGTAAAAGAGTTCAACGGTGGATCGCTCAAGAACTACAAGGTGATTTACAGTGGTTTGTACTCTCAGGATGTTTCCAATCTGAAAGCTTTTTGGGCCAAGCGAAACTTCAAGCCTGTCATGAAATCAGTCACCGACGATGAAGCCTTTATGGCGCTGGGAGAGCAGATTGTTTCTGAAAATTCTCCAACTGTGGCAGCGTTAATTGACTGGATTCTCTTGTGGAGTGACAACCTCATTTCAGAGCGTTTAGCGCGGTTGTCCGCTAAAGCTGCTGGCTACAGCATGGATACCAAAGGCGTAGACAAGGTTTTTAGAGAAATCCTTGCAAAGTTCGAAGTTGATGATTCAAAGTTAGTTGTTGCAGATGCCAGTGGATTGTCAAGAAAAAACAAGATCACCGCACACTTAATGGGTGAGCTGCTTTACAAACTACGTAAAGATGAAAAGTTCGCTTTGATTTATTCCGGATTACCTGTCGGAGGTGTATCTGGAACTTTGCGAAGTCGCTTCCTAACTACAGCTCCTTCAGCGGTAGGACTTGTGCGTGCAAAAACTGGAACTCTCAATGGAACGGCAACTTTGGCTGGATATGTGCAATCAACCGATCGCGAATACATTTTTGTAACTTTGGCAGATGAGATCGCAAAGGGTAACTCTGCCTTGAATAAGGCACGCGCAGCAATTGATCGTGTACTTGGAAGAATCGCTGCACCTAATATTCCAGCAGAGATCTCACCAGCACCTTAATTGTTTGAAAAGATCTTTATTTGACCTTTGTAACAAGCTACCCAAGTGTTGCCAGTTGGTAGATCATAAGTAATACCGATCGGTTCATTACATACCTTGATGTTCTGAGTGACCTTCATGTCGCTTGTGCGAACGCGAGACATCGTGTCGCTCTTGTAGTTCACAACATACAAAGCTGAACCATCTCCTGAGATAGCAAGACTTCTTGCTGCATCACCAGTCTTAACTGATTTGCCTGGCTTATTAGTAAGTAAATTCCAGGAAGCCACTCGTCCAGATAAATTCATGGTCACATACATAGTTGAGTTATCAGGAGACAACACGATTGCACGTGGGTTACTGCCAATTGGAATATAGGAGGTTGAGAAATCTTGAAGGTTAATTACATGGATTCGATTGCCACCCATTTCAGCGACATAGGCTTTGGTTGAGTCATTATTTATCGCGATGCCACGGGGATAACGCCCAATTTTGATGGTTTTTACTACCTTATTCTTTTCAACTGAAATCACTGAAACGGTGTAAGAACACCAATTTGCTGCAAGGACATACTTGTTATCAGGCGTTACTTCAACAACCTTCGGGACCGAGCCAACTTCGTATACAGAATCTATTGTGTAATCGGTGCGGTTAATTCGGTACACAAAACTCTTGTCGTATCCATTTGCCGGTGAGCAAGTGTCATGACCTTCTTTGTTGTACCCCTTGCCATACATCGCATAATTGCTCACATATAAATACTTTCCGTCAGGTGAAAAACTACCTTCGACGGGAGCACCTTTGTACGTTCCTGAATTCTTAGATGCTCCAAAACTCTTTAATGAAACTGAGTCAGAGATGGTGTGTAAGAGTTGGAAGGTTTTTGCGTCATATACCGTGACAGAGTGTCGATACATCATGTTGTGCGCACTCACAACGCCATCGCCAGAAGAGCGAACAGATTTAGGTGAGATTGATCCGTTGATTGTTTGGATTAACTTCATTGATGGAGAAACAACTTCGCCCTGTGCCGGTGTTGCAGTGACACAGAGCGAAATTACTAAAATTAAAGGTAAGAACTTTGAGCGCATTACCTAACTGTACTAGTTAGTCATCATCTTCATCTTCGTCATCATCTTCATCATCGTGATGTCCGCGGCCGTGATGATCCTCATCTTCGTCATCATCGCCACCACCGGTAGGCAGTTTTGAGATCGAAGGATTGGCTAACTTACTTGCAGCAGCTGTACCAACAACGGCAGCGGTCACAGGATTTGAAACCGCTGATTTAACTGCAGCAACCGCGGTCGAAGTTGGAGATGCTTGCGCATCTGTTGCTTGAACCGCATTTGCTGTCACAGCAGATGCTGGAGTCTCATTCTGGGTTTGGCCCATGACTGCGCCGACGCCGAGAATCAACGCTGCAACTAGTACTGCGCTCACAGGAAGAGATTTCGATACTTTGCGAAGCTCTGGCTTCTCATCCTTATCGGTGATCTCAAACCATTCAGGCTTGTTGTTCTCGGTCATTTGTTATCCCCTCGTTGAGAGCAAGGTAACTATTATCCCTGAGAGAGGTCTGGGAGGCGTACTCCGAAAGGCTGAGTAATCTTGGCGCGTGAGCAGCGCTATGCGGGGATATCTCGATCTAATGAAGTTACGAGTGGTGGAACTCTTACTCGTTTCAACTTTGCCTGCAATGGTTTTGGCCGCCGAAGG
>CAYNYE010000141.1:0-2638 GCA_964401345.1 uncultured Candidatus Planktophila sp. | reverse complement strand
ACCGGTAAAGATTTCAAGAGAGCCATAGTTTTTGGAAAGCTCTTCACCTGAAAGCGGAGTCTTGCCACATGGGGCAGGGGTAGGAAAGCGCAGCTTTGCAACCTTGTCGGCGACTCGAACATCATCAAGTCCGCTACGAAGTTTTTCAGCACGACGCAACATGCCTTGTGCAGCTGTTGCCTTCGATGCCTTTGCACGCATCTTTTCACCCTGCTTCTGCAAAATTTCGGCACGCTTTTCTGCGTTAGCGCGCTCCTTCTTGCGGCGGTGCTCATCCTGTTCACGTTGCAACAGGTACGCCTTCCAGCCGAGGTTGTAAACATCGATGCAGTTACGGTTGGCATCTAAGTAGAACACCTTGTTAACGACCGTCTCGATCAAGTTCACATCGTGGGAGATGATCACCAAACCACCCGAATACTTCGATAAGAATTCGCGCAGCCACATAATGGAATCCGCATCCAAGTGGTTTGTTGGCTCATCCAGCAAAAGGGTTTCAGCGCCACTGAAGAGAATGCGAGCTAGTTCAATTCGACGACGCTGACCACCAGAAAGGGTTGAAAGCTCATTACCAAATACCGCTTCAGAGACACCAAGTGAGGTTGCGATCGCTTCTGCTTCTGCAGTTGCCGCATATCCGCCAGCAGCTGAAAACTCTGCTTCAACACGTGTGTAACGATCCATCGCTTTTTCAAGGGCTTCACCTTGGGCGGTAGCCATCTCTTCTTCAACTGAACGCATACGTGCTGCGATCTGATCTAAATCACGCGCCGATAAAATTCGATCGATTACTGTGCCTGGTTCATCTCCAGTACGAGGATCCTGCGGAAGGTAACCAATTTTTCCAGTGCGATTTACCGCGCCACCTGCAGGCATAGTTTCACCTGCTAGAACCTTTGCAAGGGTTGATTTACCAGCACCATTACGACCAACAAAACCGATGCGGTCACCGCTGTTAATGCGAACAGTTACGCCCTTAACAAGAAGGCGAGCACCTGCACGTAATTCGAGCGCTTGGGTTGAAATCACACCGAACTCTATCGGGAGAGGTTAAGCAGCACCAATTCGCGTACGACGAGGTGTAGCAAAAGACTTACCAACCGCAGTTAACTCTGCAGAAACTTGAGCCTTGATTGCATCCTCACTCTTGAGCAACTTAGTCAACTCAGCGATTGTCGCCTTGAGTTCCTTTTGCTCTGTTTCGAGTTCGATTTTGCTCATCTTGGTCAAGCGACGAAGCGGCATATCCAAGATGTATGTTGCCTGCTCATCATTGAGTTTAAAGTCCTTGATCAACTTCTCTTTTGCCGCCGATGCATCATCGCTACCGCGAATAATCTTGATGACCTTATCGATATCGATAATCGCCTTGAGCAAACCATCTACAAGACCTAAACGTGCTTCAGCCTTTGCTTTACGGAACTCAGAACGACGACGCACAACTTCTATGCGGTGATCGATAAATACGCGCAGCAGCTCTTTAAGTCCAAGGGTCTGTGGACGGCCCTTCACCAAAGCAACCGCATTGATTGCAAAAGCATCCTCCATTGGAGTCAATGCATATAGCTTTTCTAGAACCTCTTCTGGTTCAAAGCCATTCTTAATCTCGATAACTACATTTGTTCCGGTTTGGCCATCAGAAAGATCAACGATGTCGCTGATTCCCTGGATCTTCTTGGCCTTAACAAGGGCCGCAATACGTTCAACAACCTTTTCAGGTCCGATTGTGTAAGGAAGCTCCTTGATGACGATACCCATTTTGCGAGATGTCACCTTTTCGATCTCAACTGTTGCACGAACCTTGAAGGATCCCTTACCTGTTGAATACGCCTCACGAACACCATCTAGCCCAACGATTTCGCCACCTGTTGGGAAATCTGGACCCGGAACAAACTTCATTAACTGCTTAACCGTTGCAGATGGATTTTCAATTAAGAACTTGGTTGCAGCGATAACTTCGCTCAAGTTGTGTGGCGCCATGTTGGTTGCCATACCAACTGCAATTCCAGAACCACCGTTAACCAGCAGATTTGGATAAGCAGCAGGCAAAACAATTGGCTCTGACAGCTGACCGTCATAGTTAGGACCAAAATCAACGGTGTCTTCATCAGCTTCAGCAACCATTGACATTGCAGCAGGTGCTAAGCGGGCCTCTGTGTAACGCATTGCTGCAGGACCTGCATCGAGAGAACCAAAGTTTCCGTGGCCATCAATGAGCGGCAAGCCCATGGAAAAACTCTGTGCCATACGAACTAATGCATCGTAAATCGCACCATCACCATGTGGGTGCAACTTACCCATTACTTCACCAACAACACGTGCACTCTTAACATGGCCGCGCTCTGGGCGTAGACCCATATCTGCCATCTGATGAAGAATGCGACGGTGAACCGGCTTTAAACCATCACGTGCATCTGGAAGTGCACGTGAGTAAATTACGGAGTACGCGTACTCAAGAAAAGATTCTGAAACCTCTTTGGAAACATCGATATCGACGATCTTTCCTGGGTACTCGCCGGGCTTTGGTCCAGCAGGTTTCTTACCCTTTGCCGCAGATTTCGCGGGAGTCTTCGCAGTTGCCATTGGGGCATTCTGCCAAGAGTCAGCCTTAATTTAGGGGAGGGCGCGCCCCAACTGA
>CAYNYE010000140.1:0-2641 GCA_964401345.1 uncultured Candidatus Planktophila sp. | reverse complement strand
CAGACTTCGATCGCCTTGTTGTAGATGTAGAAACAAAGCCATCAATGAAGCCACGTGATGCAGTTGCATCAGCTGGTCGCACATTGGTTGAGCTATTCGGTCTTGCACGTGAACTCAATCTTGATGCTGAAGGTATCGAGATGGGGCCATCTGTAATGGATGCAGCACTTGCTGCAGATCTTGCTCTTCCAATCGAAGATCTAGATCTAACAGTTCGTTCATACAACTGCTTGAAGCGCGAAGGCATTCATACAGTTGGCGAGCTAGTTAACCGTTCAGAGGCTGACTTGCTAGATATCCGTAACTTTGGTTCAAAGTCAATTGATGAGGTCAAGGCAAAGCTTGTCTCAATGGGAATGTCTCTCAAGGACAGCCCAGTTGGTTTCGATCCAACCCAACATCAGAACTACAACGCATCAGTCGACGATGATTTCGTCGATGCAGAGCAGGCCTAGGAGATAAGAAATGCCAACACCAAGTAAAGGTCCTCGTCTGGGTTCAGGCCCATCACATGAGCGACTACTTCTACGCACACTCGCAGAGCAGTTGTTCGAGCACGGCAAGATCACGACAACAGAGGCAAAGGCAAAGCGTCTACGTCCTTTGGCAGAGAAGCTAGTTACCTTCGCAAAGAAGGGTGATCTAGCTGCACGTCGTCAGGTCATGGCACAGATTCAGAACAAGAGCGTTGTACACACACTCTTCACTGAGATCGGTCCACGCTTTGCTACACGTGAAGGCGGATACACACGAATTACTAAGGTCGGTCCTCGCAAGGGTGACAACGCACCTATGGCGGTAATTGAGTTGCTAACTGAGAAAGATAAGTAAAACTTTCTTTCTTAGAAATTATTCTCATGACGGAACCCACTCTCTACCCTGAGAGTGGGTTTCTTCGTTTACGGCTTGATCTTGCATACGATGGAACAAATTTTTATGGCTGGGGAAAACAACCAGATCGCCGAACTGTTCAAGAAGAAGTAGAAAAAGCGATTGCGATACTTTCGCAAAGCAAGATCGACAGCATTGTTGCAGGCCGAACAGATGCTGGAGTTCATGCGACCGGACAGGTTATCCATGTTGATGTTCCAGAGAGCATTAACCTTGATGAGATCGCTTATAAATTAAATCGAATCTTAGATACCGATGTTCGGGTTATGGGTGTTTCAATTGCGCCGCCAGCCTTTCATGCACGGTTTTCTGCGCTACGTCGCCACTACACCTACAGAATTTTGGATGCCAACAAGGTAATTCCGCCGCTTCACAGATACGACGTTGCTTCTTGGTACAAGCCTTTAGCGGTTGAACAATTAAATGAGGCGAGCAAGTTGTTACTGGGGGATCATGATTTCGCTGCCTATTGCAAGTTTCGTGAGGGTGCGACAACGATTCGCCAGCTTCAGCGATTTGAATGGGTGAGGGATTCAGAAGGTTATTTAGTGGGCGATGTTGTGGCCGATGCTTTTTGCTATTCAATGGTTCGTAACTTAGTCGGCGCTGTGGTCTGTGTGGCAGATGGTCGTTTTGGCCCCGAATGGATCCAGGAGACCCTGGCTAACAAGGTTCGGGTATCGGATAGTTTGGTCTTTCCAGCCTGTGGCCTCACCCTTCGTCAGGTGGATTACCCCTCAGACTCTGAGCTTTTAGAGCGTGCGGCAAAAACTGTGGCGCGTCGTGAAGCGCAAGATGCCGAGTAAGGACGTATAAGGGCCATTTTGACCCCTGAGCCTGACGCGGGTACCCTTACTCCTCTGCGCCTAACAAAGGCGCCGTCCAAAACTAGTTCAAAGAGTTCTCAACAAGAAGGTAGGAAAAAGCGTGCGTACATACAGTCCAAAAGCTGGTGATGCGGTCCGTAACTGGCACATCATCGATGCACAAGATGTGGTCTTGGGCCGTCTTGCAACACATGCTGCAGTTCTACTTCGTGGAAAGCACAAGACAACATTTGCTCCACACATGGACATGGGTGACTTCGTTGTTGTTATCAACGCAGAAAAGATCGCGTTGTCAGGTAACAAGACATCTCAGAAGTGGGCTCACCATCACTCAGGTTTCCCAGGCGGTTTAACATCAACTGTGTACGGCGAGCTTCTAGAGACTCACCCAACACGTGCCGTTGAAAAGGCAATCAAGGGAATGCTTCCAAAGAACTCACTCGGCAAGCAGATGGCGTCAAAGCTCAAGGTTTACGCAGGTCCAGAGCATCCACATGCTGCTCAAGCACCAAAGCCATATGTATTCAATCAAGTTTCACAAATCGTGAAGTAAGGGAAAAGTAAATGTCAGAGAATTTCGATCTAATCGACAACGAAGAAGCTCCTACTTCATACTCAACTTCATCACCAGCTGCAGCAACAAACCGTCCAGCAATCAAGGCACCAGGTGCAGGTACCGGTCGTCGTAAGGAAGCTGTTGCACGTGTTCGTCTTGTTCCAGGAACAGGTCGTTGGGTTGTAAACGGTAAGGCTCTTGAGAACTATTTCCCAAACAAGGTTCACCAACAACTAGTGTCAGAACCATTCCGCACAGTTGGTGCTGAGAACCAGTACGACGTTTTTGCACGTATCAACGGTGGTGGAGTTTCAGGTCAAGCTGGCGCACTTCGTCTAGGTGTTGCTCGTTCATTAAATGAGATCGA
>CAYNYE010000139.1:0-2735 GCA_964401345.1 uncultured Candidatus Planktophila sp. | reverse complement strand
GAGGCATGATCGTAACTTTGTGAACTGGATCTGTATGTGGCAATGCATGCGCAACAAGAGCATGACCTGCTTCGTGATATGCGGTAACGCGACGCTCATCATCATTCATTAAACGTGATTTGCGTTGTGGTCCCGCCATCACGCGGTCAATTGCTTCATCAAGTTCTAGGTTGCCAATATTTGCTTTGTTATCGCGAGCAGATAAAAGTGCTGCTTCGTTGAGAACATTCGCAAGGTCCGCACCAGTGAAACCAGGCGTACGACGTGCGTAATCAACTAGCTTTACCTCATCGCTGATTGGCTTGCCCTTTGCGTGTACCTGCAAAATCGCTTCACGTCCCTTGAGGTCTGGACGATCAACTGCGATCTGGCGATCAAAACGGCCTGGACGTAGCAAAGCTGGATCTAAAACATCTGGACGGTTTGTTGCTGCAATCAAAATAACCTTTGAGTTTTCTTCAAAACCATCCATCTCGACGAGCAGCTGATTAAGTGTTTGCTCGCGCTCATCATGGCCACCACCCATACCGGCACCACGTTGACGACCTACTGCATCAATTTCGTCGATAAATACGATCGCTGGTGCATTCTCTTTTGCTTGAGTAAAGAGATCGCGAACTCGAGCTGCACCAACACCAACAAACATTTCTACAAAGTCAGAACCTGAGATTGAATAGAAAGGAACGCCAGCTTCGCCCGCAACTGCGCGTGCTAGAAGAGTCTTACCTGTTCCCGGAGGACCGAATAACAAAACGCCCTTTGGAATCTTGGCACCGAGTGGTGCGTACTTTTCTGGCTTTGCTAGGAAATCTTTAATTTCATCTAATTCGGCAAGTGCTTCATCTGCTCCGGCAACATCTTTGAAGGTTGTCTTTGGAACATCATTGTTTTGAAGCTTCGCACGAGACTTTCCAAATTGGAAAACCTTGTTTCCACCCTGTGCTTGGCTCATCATCCAGAAGAACAAGAATCCGATTAACAAGAATGGAACTATTGAAAAGAGGAATGAAACCAAAATTGATTGAGATGGAACCTTTACATTCCAGCCCTTTGAAGGTGGATTACCTGTTAATGCATCAACAATTGTTGGCTCTTGGCGCGCAACGTAAAAGGCTTCAACCTTAGATGAGCCCTTAATTGTGGTGCCAGGGTTGAGTATTAGGCGAATCTTTTGATCTTTATCAACCAGCTCTGCAGATTGCACCTGAGCCTTTGAAATCGCATCTAATGCCTGCGATGTTTCAATTTGGGTGTAACGGTTACCTGCTGAAGAGATTTGTCCAAAAACTGTCACCGCAAAAATCGCAGCAACGATCCAGAAAAGTGGTCCACGGAATAAACGTTGACTCTTTGTTGGAGCTTTCTTGGAACTTTGCTTTCCAGAAAAACTCTTCTTAACTGGCTTCTTCGGCTTTTGGGCTTGTGACATGTATGGGGACTCCAGAGATTATTCGTACATGTGCTTAGCAAGCACAGCGATAAATGGAAGGTTGCGGTACTTCTCATCAAAGTCGAGTCCGTAACCAATTACAAAATCCTTTGGAATATCAAAACCGACATACTTCACATCAACTTCAACCTTTGCGGCCTCTGGCTTACGAAGAATTGAAAGAATTTCAACTGAACCAACGCCACGAGATTCAAGGTTTGTCTTGAGCCAAGAGAGAGTTAAACCTGAGTCAACAATGTCTTCGATGATCAAAACATTTCGACCAGTGATATCGCGATCTAAATCTTTGAGAATTCGTACAACACCGCTGGATTTGGTTCCTGAACCGTATGAAGAGACGGCCATCCAATCCATGTCGATGTGGCGTTGTAATGCTCGTGAAAAATCTGCAACAGCCATAACAGCGCCCTTAAGAACTCCAACGAGCAATAAATCCTTGCCCTCGTAATCTTTTTCAACCTGCGCAGCAAGCTCCTTTAAACGTGCTTGCAACTGCTCTTCGGTCACGATTACGCGTTCGATATCGCCCTTAACTGCTTCTAAGTCCACGGTTCTCCCTAAGGTCGGTGCTGTGAGAGCGAAAGTCTGCCCGAAATCCGCTCAACCTTCACACCGCCCGGCAAATTGAGCGCACCTTGGCCGCTCCACGCGGAGATTAGGGCCTCAACCGCGCTCACATGCTCCAAAGTGACCATGCCAGCCGGGGCTCCTGCGGAGTAGATAGCCGCCCTGATAACTCGAGTTCTGATCGCGCGAGGCAACGTCTCTAGGTGAGCACAATCCAAATCTGCAAGATCTAAATGAATCTCTTCTCGCTTTGCCCAATGATCCAACGCATCGGCATCATCACGTAATAGGTGAGCGCTTCGGGCTAACGCTTCTGCAATTCCGGGACCGATACTTTTTTCAAGAACCGGCAACGCTTCTGTCCGAACACGTACTCGTGAAAAATCTGGATTCTCGTTGTGTGGATCATTCCAAAACTGCAGCTTTAACTCTTGGCAATAATTCTCATTTTGAATTCGAGTGATCTCTAACAAGGGACGAACATACAAACCATTGTGGTGTGCCATACCTGAAAGTGAACGTGTTCCAGAACCACGAGCAAGACCAAGCAAAACAGTTTCGGCCTGATCATCTCGTGTGTGCCCTAAAAATACCGCAACGGCATTTTTCTCAACTGCTGCTTCTTGTAACGCTTCATATCGTGCTTTACGCGCAGATGCTTCTAGGCCATCCTTTAAATCAACTTTAACTTTCTTGACAATGCACTCTAAGCCAAAAC
>CAYNYE010000138.1:0-2749 GCA_964401345.1 uncultured Candidatus Planktophila sp. | reverse complement strand
CAGCGGCAGCAAAGATTCAAGCACCATTTGATCGTCAAGGTGGAGAAAACTCTTATGCGCTCCATGCAGAACTTCAAGAGGTTACACATAACCTTGTTGGAATCATTCGTACAGGCGCAGAGTTAAAGGAAGCAATCGAAAAGATTGCGGATATTAGAAAGCGCAGCGCAAATGTAGCTGTTTCTGGTGGTCGCAAATTTAATCCAGGTTTCCACCTAGCCTTTGATTTAGACAACATGTTGCTTGTTGCAGAGTCAACTGCAAAATCTGCAATCGCACGTGAAGAATCACGTGGTGGACACACTCGTGATGACTTCCCAGGCATGAGCAATAAGTGGCGCCAGGTTAACCACATCTCTTCATTTGATGGAGAGAAGGTAAATGTGCGCGAGCAAGCCTTGCCTCCAATGCCTAAGGAACTATTTGAACTCTTTGATGTTCACGAGCTGGAGAAATACATGACACCGGAAGAAGTTGCGAAAGGCGGTTCCAACTAATGGCACGCAATATTAAACTTCGCATTTGGCGTGGAGATTCAACTGATGGTGGTCTCAAGGATGTTGTTGTTGAGGCTAATGAAGGTGAAGTTGTTCTCGATGTAATTCACCGTGTTCAAGCAACACAAATGGGTGACTTAGCAGTTCGCTGGAACTGTAAGGCGGGTAAGTGTGGATCTTGTTCGATGGAGATCAACGGTAAGCCACGTCTTGCATGTATGACACAGGTTGCATCATTTGGTGAGGAAGAGACAATCACCGTCACACCTTTGCGTGCATTCCCAATCATTAAAGACCTTGTTACAGATGTCTCTTTTAACTACAAAAAGGCTATGGAAGTACCTGCGTACTCACACCCAGAGAACCTTGCTCCAGGTGAGGCTCGCATGGAGCAGATCGATGTGGAGCGTTCACAAGAGTTCCGTAAGTGCATCGAGTGCTTCCTTTGCCAAGATGTATGCCACGTTGTTCGTGACCATGAAGAGAACAAGAAGTCTTTCGCAGGCCCTCGTTTCTTTATCCGTATCGCAGAGCTAGATATGCACCCTCTCGATACTTTGAAGAACCGCAAGAAGACTGCGCAAGAAGAGCATGGTCTCGGAATGTGTAACATCACAAAGTGCTGTACTGAGGTTTGCCCTGAGCACATCAAGATCACCGACAACGCGATTATTCCTATGAAGGAGCGCGTTGCCGACATTAAGTACGATCCAGTTCGTTGGTTAGGTTCAAAGATTCGTAAGCGCGAGGGCCTATAATTTCTTTATGAAATTATTAGTTCGTTGGGGTGCATTAGCCCTTTCGTTTTGGGTTGCAACTGCTTTGATTCCTGGAATCGATGTAATGGGTGGATTCACAACGTATTTGTGGGTAGCCCTTTTGTTTGGTTTGCTGAACGCGACCCTCGGATCATTACTTAAACTGCTAACACTTCCAGCGGTGATTCTCACTTTGGGACTCTTCCTCGTTGTAGTTAATGCTGCGATCTTGATGTTGGTATCTCGATGGAGCGACAAACTGGAGATCAACAACTTCTGGTCAGCGATCTTTGCGGCGGTTGTAATCTCTATCGTCACACGAGTTGTATCTGGTGTTGGCAAGAAAGCATTACCCAACTGAACTCCTTAGTTCTCGTCTCAATTGGCGGTATAGCTGGAACCCTCTCACGCTATGGCGTTGGCGAAATATTTCCCGATGACCGCCAAGGAACCCTGATCGCAAATGTTGCCGGTGTTGCTCTAGCTTCTGCACTATTAGTGTTGATGGAGCGTCGCGGAATCAGCCAATTACGCCTACTTTTACTACCGGGATTTTGTGCCGGATTTACTACCTTTTCCGCGGTTACTGCACACTCGCTAGAGCCAATAGAGGGAGGAATGCAATTCCTTGCTCAAAATGTTTTCTTTTCATTGATAGCTGTAATTGTTGTACTTCCATTAGCCCGTAAGTTGATTCCGGTGCGCAAGTGAAGATTGCCTTAATTGTTCTCGGCGCCGCGGTCGGTGGCCCACTTAGATTTGTGGTTGATCACAAGATCCGTGGCTACACAAATAAACCGTACGGAATATTTCTTGTAAACATCCTAGGTTCCTTTTTCTTGGGCTTGACCTACGGAAAGTCAGATGAAATCCATGATTTGTTTGCGATTGGTTTTGCAGGAGCATTCACAACCTGGTCAACCTTTATGTTGGATATATACCTCGCATACGAGTTAAAACGTTACAAGGAAGCATGGTTCAACCTAGTTATGTCACTAGGTTTTGGTTTGTTAGCTGCCTGGTGTGGTTTACAACTAGCCTAATTTTGAATTATTTGAGGGAAGCCATCCAAGCTTCGATCTCATCTGGGTGATGAGGAATATGCTCGCTTAGGTTTAAGCAACCATCTTCAGTAACAACCACATCATCTTCAATACGGATACCAATTCCACGGTATTCAGCAGGAAATAGCTCATCATCAGGCTGGATATAAAGACCAGGCTCAACAGTTAAACACATTCCAACTTCAAGAACTCCATCGCGGTATTGCTCAGCACGTGCATGCGCACAGTCGTGAACATCCATGCCAAGCATGTGGCTAACGCCGTGCAAGGTCCAACGCTTATGGAATCCAACCGCTGGATCCATAACTTCATCTAATGACATCTTCAAGATTCCCATATCAATGAGACCTTGCGCCAAAACAGTGTGGCTGGCTTTGTTAATGCTTAAGAACTTCTCACCAGGCTTAACAGCGGCAATACCTGCCTTTTG
>CAYNYE010000137.1:0-2764 GCA_964401345.1 uncultured Candidatus Planktophila sp. | reverse complement strand
GTTAATCTATTGTTGAAGATTCAACGTGAGACGGGCTTGTCATTCATTTTTGTAACACACGATGTTGCCGTAGCTCGCTATGTTGGGCACCGTGTAGCTGTGATGTATTTAGGAAATGTCGTTGAAATTCTTCCGGCGGAATCATTGCCTGAAGCAGCAGAACATCCTTACACAATCGCTTTGCTATCTGCAGTTCCTAGTATGAACCCTAAGGCCAAGGATGATCGAGTCGTATTACAAGGTGAAGTACCGAGCCCAATTGATATGCCAAAGGGATGTGCGTTTTCAACTCGTTGTCCTTCAGTTATGGATATTTGTCGCACCGAACGTCCAGTTCTAAAGATTTCCAATATATCAAAGGGTGATCATCAAGTCGCCTGCCATCTAAATAAGGGAGCAAAATAATGTCTAGTAATTCAAAGTTGTTGCGAGGCGTTGTTCCTCCGGTTTGTACTCCCTTCACCGCAGATTACGAAGTTGATGAAAAATCGCTTCGACGTTTAATCAACCATTTGATTGATGGCGGAGTCCATGGTCTATTTGTCTTGGGGTCAACAAGCGAGGTCGCATATTTAACCGATAAGCGACGCGCAGATGTAATTCGCATTGCAATCGATGAAACCGCAGGACGTGTCCCCGTCGTTGCTGGCGCAATCGATATGACAACGCTTCGAGTTAATGAGCATGTGCGTGCTGCTGTTGAGGCTGGAATTGATGGAATTGTTTTAACCGCTCCTTTCTATGTGCGTACACACCCAGAAGAAATTGCACTTCATTTCAAACTTGTTAAAGAGGCATGTGGAGATGTTCCGCTATACGCATATGACATTCCCGTTGCAGCTAATGGCGTAAAGCTTGAGACCTCAACCATCCTAAAGATGGCTAAAGAGGGCGTAATTCAAGGGTTAAAGGACTCTTCAGGCAATGATGCTGGAATAAGAGCTGTCGTACTTGGGGCTCAAAAGATGGGATTAAAGGATTTTGTAGTCCTTACTGGTTCCGAGCTAACGGTTGATTCAGCGTTAATGGCTGGTGCACATGGTGTTGTTCCTGGAATCGGGAATATTGATCCCGTGGGCTACGTAAAGATTTTTGATTTTGTTGCAGCTGGTGATTACAAGGCTGCTCGGGTCGAACAAGAGCGATTAACTGAAATGTTTGGACTAGTAGATGTTGGCGCACCAAGTCGTATGGGTCGAGGTTCATCTGCTCTTGGAGCCTTTAAAGCCTCCTTGAAATTACTTGGAATCATTGAAGATGGACGCACAGCCCCACCGCAAATTCCACTTAACTCAGATGAGATTGCAGCAATTATCCCATTCCTAAAGAATGCAGGTCTTTCAGTTAAGTAATGAAGGAACAAGTTTTAGCCGTTCGTGGTGTTGGCGGTTATCGACAATATCGAATTCCAGCGATGGCGGTTACTCCATCCGGAAAAATTCTTGCGATTTATGATGCACGGGCTGATTTTGATGATCTTCCAGGGCCGATAGATCTTGTAATCCGCACAAGCGTGGACCAAGGATCCACTTGGAGTGAACAGGAGGTTTTTCGCAAACACACTGGGCATAGTGGGTTTGGAGATGCGAGCATTACTGTTGACCCAAGCTATGGAGAATTTGGCAGAGTTATTGTTCTTTATCAGAGCACTCAAGATGCTGGATTCTTTGAAAGCGTTTTAGGATCAGAGGAAAATAATCCTCGGATTGCACATATTGGTAGATCTATCTCTGATGATGATGGTGTCACCTGGAGACATGATCTGATTACAGATCAATTAAAGGATGAGATTACACCTGGGATTTTCGCAACATCGGGAATGGGTGGTCGGATAACTGCTGGAGAGTTTGCAGGAAGACTGCTTCAAACCTTTGTTTTACGCAGAGAATTTGAGCTGTTAGCGGCTATTGGATTTAGCGATGATCACGGCGAAAACTGGCAACTTGGCGCTCTGTTACCAGGTGGAAATGAAAGTGCAATTGTCGGCTTACGGGATGGATCGATTCTTATTCATTCACGAGCGACACCATTGCGGATCATGGCACGATCTTTCGATGGTGGGAAAACGCTTACGGTGGTAGAACCTGAAATTCAACTTCCCGATCCAAGTGACAATGGATCACTAGGCGTTCTAAGTAATGGAGATGTCATCTGTACTCATAACCATGACACCGATCTTCGGATGAACACACTTCTAAAGAAATCAAGTGATGGTGGAAAGAGTTGGGATTCTGCAATATGCATCGAACCCGGCAGTTCAGCGTACTCAACCGCATGCGAACTCTCAGATGGCAGCATTGGGGTTTTGTATGAGAGAAATGCTTATCAAGAAATTGTCTTTACTAGATATTCAACTGATGAGTTTCAACCTATTGAACAGGTTTTAAAAAGCAAAACACAAGAACTCGAATTTACTGTTGTGCCCAGATATGTACGACCCGGGCGTAACCTAGAAGTTGAAGCAGCGATGAGAAACACCCCGAAGGTTCCAGAGGTAGATATGAGTGGATTTCGCTCTTCAGAACGTAAGGAGGTTGGTGCTACGGGTGGAACAACAAGTGGTGATCCACTTTTCACCTCAGATGAGCTAGAAAAAATACTTGGACCAATCTCGCCCGGGTTACATCCAAATGATGAAATCCGATTCAGTGTGCGGATCAATAATCTGGGTGTTGAAAAGCTCCAAGATATCGAGCTCTTAGATCGTGAAAATAAGGTTGTATTTGCTCACTCTGTCTTAAATCCGAAAGAGAAGATTTGTGCC
>CAYNYE010000136.1:0-2807 GCA_964401345.1 uncultured Candidatus Planktophila sp. | reverse complement strand
TCATGAAGGTGATTGACATTGCACCTAATGCGGTGCGGTTTGGTGCATTGCGAGGACGATCAAGTAGATGATGCTCACGCTTGTCGCCGGTGATCCAACTTTCGATGAATGGATACAGCGCCATACCTGTGAACAAAATTCCAGGAATGATCAAACCAGGAATCAAAATGTTCCATGAGATTGTGTAACCAAAGAAGTAAGTCTCAATTGGTGGTGACATACGAACCAATCCATCGAGCCAACCCATGTACCAGTCAGGCTGTGAACCCGCGGAGATTTGACCCGGTGTATATGGACCGTAGAGCCAAATTGGATTGATTGATGCAACGGCAGAGATAAATGCAATCACACCGAAGACGATGAAGAAGAATCCGCCAGCTTTAGCCATATAAACAGGCATCAATGGATAGCCAACAACATTCTTCTCGGTACGACCTGGACCAGGGAACTGTGTGTGCTTCTGGTACCAAACCATCATCAAGTGAACTGTTATGAGTGCAAGGAAGGCACCCGGTAAGAGCAGCACGTGAACGGTGTAAATGCGGGGGATAAAGGCTTCACCCGGGAAAGCTCCGCCAAAGGCAAAGTATGAAAGATAGGAACCGACCACGGGAATCGCTTGGATAATCGCTTCAGCGATGCGGATACCTGTTCCTGAAAGTAGATCATCTGGAAGTGAGTAACCGAGGAAACCTTCTACGATTCCAAGGGTTAACAAACCAACACCGATAATCCAGTTTCCTTCACGAGGCTTACGGAATGCACCGGTAAAGAAAACGCGCATTAAGTGAGCAACGATGGCCGCCATAAAGATAAGAGCAGCCCAGTGGTGAATCTGTCGCATCAACAATCCACCGCGTACTTCAAAAGAGATATGCAGTGCAGATGCATAAGCAGCAGACATCTTCACGCCTTCTAATGGTTCATAGCTGCCTTCGTAAACAACTTCTTTCATAGAAGGGTCAAACCAAAAAGTGAGGTAAGTTCCTGAAAGGAGAAGGATCACAAATGAGTACAGCGCTACTTCGCCAAGTAAGAATGACCAGTGATCAGGGAAGACCTTTTGCAGGTTCTTCTTCATCCATGCCGCAGCACCGGTTCGCTCATCTACGTAGTTAGCGACTTGTCCCAAACGATGTTCTGTTGTCATTAAGAGTTACGCCCCCAAAAACTAGGTCCAACTGGTTCGGTGAATGGTGTGCGGGCGATGAGGTAACCCTCTTCATCCACGGTGATATTTAACTGAGGAAGTGGTCGAGCCGCAGGTCCAAAAATGACCTTTGCTGCTCGAGTCACATCAAATGTTGATTGGTGACATGGGCACAGAAGATGCTTGGTCTGTTGCTCGTAAAGAGCTACTGCGCAGCCCATGTGTGAACAGATCTTTGAGAAGGCGATAATTCCTTCGTGGGTCCAGCTCAAACGCTCTGCGTCCAGGTTGAACTCCTCAGGACGAAGTCTGATCAAAAGAAGTGCATCTTTGGCGATGTCGTTGAGCTTTCGGTGCTCAGGATCTGAAGTTTCAGGAAGTACTTGAGCTACCGCTCCGACCTCTAAATCTGAAGCTTTGATACGGCGATTACCCGGATCTGTTACTAGATACGTCCCGGCTTTCCAGGAAGTTTCCTTGAGATCATTTCCTGGAAGTGGACCCAAATCACGAAGCAAGAGAATTGGCGAAAGCGCTGAAAGTCCCAGCGCTGCACCAAGCGATCTTTTAATAAGTGAACGACGACCTAAACCTGAAGCCTGCGCTCCTTCTTTAACCGCATCGACAAACTCTTTGCGATCTGAATCAGGGGAGCGGAACTCGTGACGGTGCGCGATAACCTCTTGATCAGGCATCAAAGTTTTTGCCCAGTGGATTGCACCCATGCCAATAAAGAAGAGTGAAATCGCCATACCCAGACCAAGTCCAAGTTGATGTGCATTCTGATTTCCCATGACCGGTACAAAGATGAAGATGTCATCAGGAATAAAGAATGATGCGATCAACAACAAAGTTCCAAGGGATGAGATTCCAAAAAGAATCGCTACCTGGCGCTCTGCACGCTTGGCTGCAACTGGATCATGATCTGCTTTACGATGAACGTGAGCAGGAAGACCTGGATCCTTTATAGCTTCGATTTCATTAGACATTATTTATCTCGCCTTCATCGCTAGCCATACAGCTACACCAATAAGAATTCCAAGACCCAAAGTCCATGCAAGCAAACCCTCAGTTACTGGACCTACGCGACCCAAGGATGCTCCACCAAGATTTGGTTCTGATTCTGCATGCTTGATCCATTTAATGATGGACATCTTCTCTTCAGGTGTAATTGTCTTGTCGCTGAAAACTGGCATTGATTGCGGACCTGTCACCATAGCTTCGTAGATGTGTTTTGGTTCGATACCCATCAAAGTTGGTGCGTACTTTCCTTGAGTAAGCGCTCCACCTTGTCCAGCGAAGTTGTGGCACATCGCGCAGTTGTTGCGGAAGAGTTCTCCGCCTTCTGCTGTGCTTCCATCACGTTCATAATTCAACTGTTCTTCAGTTGGAATTTCAGGTCCTGGGGCAAGTGAAGCCACATAAGCTGCTAACGCCGCGGTCTCTTCAGGGGTGTAAAGCGGTTCCTTGCGCATGGCTTGAGTGCTCATATCGGCCATCGGCATACGACCTGTACCAACTTGGAAATCAACTGATGCGGCGCCAACTCCTACAAGTGAAGGGGCAATTGCGCCACCTTCAGAGTTAAGTCCGTGACATGAGGAGCAACCCTTCAAGAAGATCTGTCGACCTTCTTCAATGAGTGCTGAACGATCTG
>CAYNYE010000135.1:1276-2808 GCA_964401345.1 uncultured Candidatus Planktophila sp. | reverse complement strand
TGTTGAAATTGTGATGTCACGTGCCATGGTCGTTCCGCCTCTCCGCGTGTTCCTATTCTGCTCTTCTTTATTTCTCAGCTCACCCAATAGGATGCGCGAATGAGCGAAATTTTAAGCCATCAGGACTCAGGAGTGCTAACACTCACCTTTAATCGTCCCGAAAAGATGAACGCTTTAACCCGAGCGATGTATTCAGGGTTGGCCAATGGCCTCAATGAGGCGGCAGGTGACTTCGGTGTTCGAGCTGTCATCATCGCGGCTGAAGGGGATCACTTCACCGCAGGCAACGACATCATGGATTTCATGAACAATCCGCCAACTTCGGATGATTCAGAGGTGGCGCAGTTCTTAGCATCCTTGCTCAACTTCCCGAAGCCACTATTAGCAGCGGTTAAAGGAAATGCCGTTGGTGTTGGAACAACGATGCTGTTGCATTGCGACGTTGTAGTTGCAGGCCCAACCGCAAAGTTTTCTATGCCCTTTGCTTCACTTGGTTTAGTTCCTGAGGCGGGATCGAGTTATCTCTTCCCGCAATTAGTTGGATATCAACGGGCTGCTCGAATCTTTATGACAGGCGAAAGTTTCTCTTCAGATGAAGCGGTCGAAATGGGGTTAGTAACTGCAGTCGATGTAGACCCACTGGCTCACGCGATGAAGGTAGCTCAACACATCGCAGAGCAACCACCACAAGCGATCATCAATACCAAAGCGTTGCTTAAGGCACGTAACCATGATTCAGTTGCAGCAGTAATGAAAGCAGAGTTTGAAATCTTTTCAATGGCACTTCAATCTGAAGAAGCTATGGAAGCGTTTATGAAGTTCATGTCTAAGAAGGGTAAGTAAATGTCACTTGCTGGAAAAAGAATCTTCATCACAGGTGGATCTCGAGGAATCGGGCTGGCAATAGCGCTTCGCGCAGCACGTGATGGCGCATCGATCGCTATCGCAGCAAAGACATCTGATCCAAATCCGAAGCTACCTGGAACGATTCATACAGCAGCAGCTGAAATTGAGGCTGCGGGTGGGAAAGCGTTAGCAATTCAATGCGATTTACGTGATGAAACTCAAATCGAGGCTGCGGTGTCTCAAGCTGCTGAAGCCTTTGGTGGCATCGACATTCTTATCAATAATGCCAGTGCGATTAACTTAACCCGCACCGATCAGACTCCAGCTAAGCGTTTTGACCTGATGTTTGATGTCAATGTGCGAGGTACATTTTTAACATCTCAAGCAGCCTTACCCCATTTACGTAAGTCAGCAGCAGAAGGACGAAATCCTCACATTCTCAATCTTTCACCGCCACTATCCATGAAGCCAGTGTGGTTTAAGAACCATGTCGCTTACACCATGGCGAAGTACGGCATGAGTATGTGTGTGCTCGGAATGGCTGAAGAGTTCAAGCGTGACGGAATCGGCGTCAATGCCTTGTGGCCACGTACCGTTATCGATACCGCAGCCCTTCAAATGATTCCCGGGATCGATGCATCCGCCGGTCGCACACCTGAAATTTTGGCAGATGCTGCCTACATAAT
>CAYNYE010000135.1:0-1176 GCA_964401345.1 uncultured Candidatus Planktophila sp. | reverse complement strand
CAGCAGTTTGCCAACGCAAATCCAATTCCGACTCAGGTGTGGATTCAATTTAGTGGTGATTTGCAAACGCTGGATGGCCAAGCGGTTAATTCGCTGGAGGTAATTGATTCGACAGGCTTAGCCGTTAACTACGAAGATCCCATCATCGAAGGTGGGAAAATCACCACAAAGATTTCAGGCCAAAGCGCCGCTGGAGTCTTCACTGTGAAGTACCGAGTTGTTGGAGATGATGGCCATGTAATTGAGGGTGATTACACCTTCAATGCTTCTCCTGATTATTCAAATGAACAGACACCAATGCCAATTAGCGCTAATTCGCAGGAGTCATCAATACCTGCTGGCGGAATTCTGCTCGCAGCGCTGTTGATTTTTTTCTTTGGCGGTATCTATATGAGAGCTAAAAAACGGAGTAATTAATATGGCTGTATTTGATCTCGAAATTAACGGCCCAAATGTCATTAAGGATTCTGAGCGCAGCGGGAAGGCTCGATCTCTATTTTGGCCTTGGGCTGGTGCAAATGTTTCCTTACTAGCGTTGTCCTATGGCGCATTTTTCCTGGGTTTTGGAATCTCATTTAGGCAGGCAACCCTTGCAGCTTTCTTAGGCACTTTGGGTTCATTTCTTTTAGTGGGAATTAGCTCTTTAGCGGGTAAGCGATCAAACGCCCCTACGATGGTTTTGTCGCGAGCATCCTTTGGTGTGAAAGGCAGCATCCTGCCTGGCGCTTTGTCATATTTAATCTTTGTCGGTTGGGAAACCGTTTTAGTATCTCTAGCAACCTTGGCAACAGGAACTGTCTTTGCCCGTGTTGGCGGTATCGACAACAATCTCGCACTGATTCTTGGCTTTGTCATTGCCGTTTCTCTTACTGTTTTCGGGGGAGTGCTCGGTTTTTCTGTGATTATGAAGTTGCAGAAAATCCTAACTATCACCACGATCGCAATGACGCTTTTCTACATCGCATTGACTGTAGACAATCTCAATTGGGATGCGATTAATGCAATTCCGGATGGATCGTCCCAGAGTTTTATCGGGGCGGTAATTTTCGCCATCACCGGAATCGGGCTTGGTTGGGTCAACGCCGCGGCGGATTACTCTCGTTATTTACCGCGCACAGTATCTAGCAAGGCGGTTGTCGGCTGGACGGTTTTAGGAGCGTCAATAGTTCCAATTGT
>CAYNYE010000134.1:0-2839 GCA_964401345.1 uncultured Candidatus Planktophila sp. | reverse complement strand
GAGTACGAAGATCTTTATCCAGAGGGGTTTAAAACTTTAAGCGCAGGCGCATTAGGAAATACCTTCGAAGGCGCATCACGTCCTGGTCACTTTGATGGTGTTGTAACCGTTGTAGATCGCCTATTTGCAATCGCTAAACCAGACAAAGCAGTATTTGGCGAAAAAGATTTCCAGCAGTTAACAATTATTAAAGCAATGAAGAGCAAAGTTGAAATTGTTGCAGTACCTACAGTTCGCGAATTTGATGGATTAGCTATGTCTTCTCGCAATGTCCGACTTAGCGAGACTGGGCGTGAAGTTGCGCTTGTAATCCATCGCGCTTTGGCGGCAGCAAAGCTTGCCCCATCAGTGGAAATTGCCCAAGAAATTCTTAATTCAACCTTGGCAACCGAGCCTGGCTTTGAAAAGGACTACGCAACGATAATTGATGAGAAGGATTTTTCTGCAGCAAAAGATTCAACTGAAAACCGCAGAGCAATTATTGCGGGTTGGGTTGAAGGTGTTCGCTTGATCGACAACATGCCAATGGTGGGGAGATAACGATGTTACTAACAGTTGATGTCGGAAATACAAATACCGTACTTGGAATCTTTGATGACAAGGAAATGATTAGATCGTGGCGAGTTAAGACAGATCCACGCAGCACCGCCGATGAGTTGTGGCTGCAGTACCGAGCATTAGTCGAGGATTACAACTTAACTGGCTTATCTGTTTGCTCTACCGTTCCAGCAACGTTGCGTGAGCTTCGCACAATGATCGCAGATTACTTTTCAGATGTACGCGTAACAATTGTTGAGCCAGGCATCAAGACGGGTGTTCCATTGTTAGTAGACAATCCAAAGGAGATTGGTGCAGATCGCATCGTTAACACTTTGGCTGCACACACACTTTTTGGTGGTCCAGCAATTGTTGTTGATTTCGGTACATCAACAAACCTTGATGTTGTTTCGCCAAAGGGCGAGTTCCTAGGTGGAGCGCTTGCTCCCGGAATTGAAATCTCAGTTGATGCCCTTGCCTCACGCGCAGCGCAACTTCGAAAAGTTGAACTCATTAAGCCAAAGAATGTAATTGGTAAGAACACCGTCGAAGCGCTGCAATCAGGAACAATCTATGGATTCGCCGGACAGGTTGATGGGTTGGTTGACCGCATCACCGCCGAGCTTTTGGATTCATATTCTGAAAAGCCAACGGTGATTGCAACGGGTGGATTAGCACCATTAATCATCGGGGTTTCAGAAACAATCGACCATCACGAGCCTGATTTAACGCTCATCGGGCTTCGCCTGATTCACGAACGAAATGCTTGAGTCGGTAGACTTCGCGACCTATGAGCACAGAAAACTTACCTACAGAAGAGGATCTGCCTGAGCAGCTCCGTATTCGCCGTGAAAAGCGCGCCTCTTTACTAGAGCGCAACGTCGAGCCTTACCCAGTATCTGTGCCTCGCACTAAATCTCTGAAAGAGATTCGCGAAAAGTATGTTGGTCTTGAGATCGATGTTGCAACAGGTGATGTTGAGTCGTTAACGGGTCGCATTATCTTTAAGCGCGATACTGGAAAACTTTGCTTTGCAACCCTCCGCGAGGGTGATGGCACCGAACTTCAGGCGATGTTGTCTTTAGACAAGGTTGGACAAGAAGCTCTTGATTCATGGAAGTCAGATATTGATCTAGGTGACATTGTTTCTATCACCGGAGAAATCATCACTTCAAAGCGTGGTGAACTTTCTATCTTGGCTAACTCTTGGACTTTGGCATCTAAGTCATTGCGTCCGCTTCCAAATGATCACAAGCCAATGTCTGAAGAGACACGTGTGCGCATGCGTTATGTAGATTTAATTGTTCGCCCTGAAGCTCGCAGTAATGCACGTATGCGTCCTGCAGTTATGAAGTCTTTGCGCGATACCTTTGATAAGGCTAACTTCGTTGAAGTTGAGACTCCAATGCTCCAGGTTATGCACGGAGGAGCAGCGGCACGTCCATTCAAATCTTTCTCAAACGCTTATGACATGGATCTTTTCCTACGTATCGCGCCAGAGCTTTTCTTAAAGCGCTGTGTTGTTGGTGGTATCGAACGTGTATTTGAGATCAACCGTAACTTCCGCAATGAAGGCGCAGACTCTTCTCACAGCCCAGAGTTTGCAATGATTGAAAGTTACATGGCCTACGGCGACTGGATGTCGATCGCTGACTTAACTCGCACTCTTGTTCAAAACGCTGCGATGGCGGTTGCTGGTTCACATGTTGTAACCCACCACGATGGTCGCCAAGCAGACCTTGGTGGTCAGTGGAAGCAAATCTCCTTATATGACGCTATTTCTAACGGTGTAGGTGAGACAGTTACAGCACTTACTCCATATGCAGATTTAAAGAAGATCGCTGAAAAATTAGGCATGAAGATTGATCCAAAGTGGATCACCGGAAAGCTTGCAGAAGAGATCTTTGAACATGTTGCTCGTCATGAATTAGTTGAGCCGACATTTGTTATGGGATTCCCTGTTGATACATCTCCATTAGTGCGCGCACACCGTGAACTTCCGGGTGTTGTAGAAAAGTGGGACTTGTACGTTGATGGTTTTGAACTTGCAACTGGTTATTCAGAACTTATCGACCCTGTTGTTCAACGCGATCGTTTAGTTGAACAAGCAACACTTGGTGCAAAGGGCGACCTAGAAGCGATGCAGGTTGATGAAGATTTCTTGCGCGCAATGGAGTTCGCAATGCCACCAACAGGTGGAATGGGAATGGGTGTGGATCGTTTGCTCATGGCACTTACTGGTCTTGGAATTCGCGAAACTATTTTGTTCCCACTTGTTAAGCCTGAAATTGATTAATCAATG
>CAYNYE010000133.1:0-2895 GCA_964401345.1 uncultured Candidatus Planktophila sp. | reverse complement strand
GTGAGTTAGTTCTGCATGGTCGCGAAACTGGACGCTTGCTTCGCTTGCCTAGCGGTGAGTTTGTAGAAGTGCATGAGCCAATCTCACCCGAGAAGGCTTATCTCTTAACTTCACATGAACAAGCTCCTGCACTAGAACTTCCAGCGGTAGATGGTCGCGGCGTAAAGCGAGCTGGTGCGATCAGAAACAAGCTTCGTTCTCGTATGAGTGTTGCGCACTCTGAAGCGGTTCCTAAGGTATCGGCAGATGATCTCAAGGAGATCGAGAGCCATTAACCTCTAATTACAAGCCAAACACCCAAGGCGGTAATTCCTATTCCTAGGAAGCCTTGGGTGTTTACTTTTTCTCCAAACAAAAAGAAGGCTTCGATAGCTGTTGCTGGAGGAACAAGGTAGAACAAGGAAGAGACCGATGCAGCGCTACCTGTATTCAACAACCACAGAAGAAGCAAAATGGCACCGACAGATAGAACTAACACCAACCAAATAAAGGCAGCGGTGAACTTTAGGTTCCAAGTTATATCAAGGTTTCCAGAACCGATTGCAATAGCCCCCAGAACTACCCCACTGAACAAGTATTGATACGCAGTTCCGGCCACCAGCGGAATATTTGATCCGATCTTCTTCTGAAGCAAGGTTGCGCTCGTGCTGCCAACAAGCGCAACAATGATTGCCGCAATAGCTACCGCAGGAATCTGCGAATCTAATGTGGGTCCAAGAACTAAAAACACACCAACTAATCCCAATAGCAGACCCGCTACTTGGCGAGGAAGTAACTTCTCCCCCAGGATTCTTACTGCAAATAATGAGACCAGTACAGGTTGAAGACTTGTAACGACGGCGGCAACTCCCGCAGGCATTCCTAGCGAGATCGAGTAGAACACCCCGCCTAGGTAGCATGCATGAAGAAAGAAACCGATTATGAAGGATCGAGAGATCGCGCTCTTGCCGATATTGATGGGCAACTTCATCAAACGAACTAGCGCAAATAGCAAGAGCGCCGCGATTAATACTCGAGCTGATAAGAATACGAAGGGATCCGCATACGGCAATCCGTATTTAGCGCCTACGAATCCCGTACTCCAGAGAAGAACAAACAGTAATGGAGCAAGCTGTTGGAGTTTCAACCTTCGCAAATCGCCTTGAGAGCGACTAGAGATTTAGCCATCCATTTTGGATTGTGCGCCATTGCGCCTGTTTTTTTCAACCACCAGGTCGAAAAGGCTGGAACATTGCTCGCATCAAAAGATTCTGTAACAATAGTTTCCGTTGGAGAGATAGCCTCAAGTTCGTAACACCAAGTCCACTTGAGAAAATGACACCATGTAATTTTCTTGTTCTCTTCAAAAGCAACGACAGTGTTTTTAATGCGATACGGAACCTTAATCTTCATCGCCATACCAAATTGCGCGCCAAGGAATAGGCGCTCAGGACCAGAAATAGCTTTTTGAATAGTTCCCGAGCCATCAAATAATCGATGTGAAGCTGGATTAGCCAACAGATCGAAGATCGTGTGGGCTGGTGCCTGAATTGTTATTCGCGCAGCTGCAGTGTTGGGGAAATCAACTGGCAGGATTTCAGCGCGAACAGGGTTCATTAGTGTGCTGAAGCAATCTCTGGCTTCTCGTACTCAGTAACCATTCCGATAATAGAGATTACTAGAGCGCCCAAGCCAATGAGAGACAACCACCAACCGACAATCAAACCCAAAGCGAAAACACATGCGCTCACTGCTACCGGCAACGGCCACCAAGAATGTGGGCTGTAGAAACCAAGTTCTCCAGCGCCATCTGCAATTTCAGCGGTTAAATTATCTTCAGGAAGAGTTACACCGATTCGCTTTTGGGTGAACCAAACGTAGAACCCAACCATTCCAGCCAAGCATGCAGAGAGAAGCATTCCGGCGATACCAACTTCTTCGCCACCGATCTGCCAATAGATCACTGTCATGATGACATAGAAGACGCTTAAGCCTCCGAATAATTTCCAAGATGCTTTCATGGCTTACTTATGCCCTTCAGTCTTTACATGTGGGTGGTGGAGATCAAATGCTGGGCGCTCAGATGAGATGCGCGGCATTGAAAGGAAGTTGTGACGAGGAGGTGGACATGAAGTTGCCCACTCCAAAGAAGCTCCGTAACCCCAAGGATCATCAACTCCCACCATTGGAGCCTTACGAGTGATCCAGATGTTAATTGCGAAAGGAATCATTGAAAGCGCCAATAGGAATGAGCCAACAGTCGAGACGGTATTCATGAAGGTGAAGCCATCGGTTGGAAGGTAATCCGCATAACGGCGTGGGAAGCCCTTAATTCCTAACCAGTGTTGGATCAAGAAAGTTAAGTGGAAACCAAAGAAAAGAGTCCAGAAGTGAATCTTTCCGAGGGTTTCATTAAGCATACGACCCGTGAACTTAGGCCACCAGAAGTAGAAGCCGGCAAACATGGCGAATACAACGGTTCCAAATAGTACGTAGTGGAAGTGCGCAACCACAAAGTAGCTTGCAGAAACTGCAAAATCTAGCGGTGGTGAGGCAAGAATGATTCCAGTGATTCCACCAAACAAGAAGGTGACTAGGAATCCCATTACCCACAACATTGGTGTTTCAAAGGTTACGTGACCACGCCACATAGTTCCGATCCAGTTAAAGAACTTCACACCTGTTGGCACACCAATAAGGAATGTCATGAATGAGAAGAACGGCAACAACACCTGTCCACTTGCAAACATGTGGTGCGCCCACACTGAGACAGAAAGCGCAGAGATTGCAATCGTTGCCGCAATCAAACCAAGGTAACCAAAGATCGGCTTACGGCTAAATACAGGCAAGATTTCAGTAGCGATACCAAAGAATGGAAGCGCCAAGATGTAAACCTCGGGGTGACCAAAGAACCAG
>CAYNYE010000132.1:0-2924 GCA_964401345.1 uncultured Candidatus Planktophila sp. | reverse complement strand
ACGACACAGCGATTATGAGCCGCTTGCTCTACCAAGCTGAGCTACCCCGCCAAGACTTACTTCATTTATTACCGTTATTAAGTTTTCTTCCTTACGGAGAGCCCCCCACCGGAATCGGACCGGTGACCTTTTCCTTACCATGGAAACGCTCTACCGACTGAGCTAGGGGGGCGAGATCGAGTGCTGAGCCTACCTGCTTACTTCGACTTTGGAAAAATTACCTTCTTATAGCGCTGGATTTAGCGTGATTTTGCCGGTGGTCTCGCGGCTGAGCATCGCCATATGAGCCTTGGTGGCCTCACTTAATGGATAGGTCGCGCCGATTACCGGCTTCAACTTTCCTTCTACAACCAGCGCAAAAAGTTTTTCAATTACATCATTCATTAACTCTTTTTTACCGAAGCAATGTGAGAGCCAGAATCCTGTGATTGTTTTGCTCCCGCCCATAAGTGTTGCAGGTTGAATCATCGATGGTGCAACACGTGATGCCATTCCGTAGGTAACCAAGCGTCCAAATGGCGCAAGAATTTCGAGACTGTCATCAAAAGTCTTTCCGCCAACCATTTCAAGAATTAAGTTGACGCGTTTTCCACCGTTTGCAGCTTTGATCGCATCGCCTAAGTTTTCTTGAGTTGCTTCAACCACTGCATCTGCGCCAAGAGAGGTTGCAAGTGCGCGTTTACCTTCAGAGGATGCAACTGCAATTACCTTTGCTCCCCACATCTTTGCTAATTGAATTGCGATTGTTCCAACGCCACCAGCGGCTGCGTGAACAACAACTGTTTCTCCTGGTTGTAAATGTCCGACAGTTTTCAAGATATGCCAGGCAGTAGATCCTTGAACCAACATGCACAAGGCTTGCTCATCAGAAACGCCATCAGGGATTGGAATCATTGTTGAAGAATGAGTAACAGCTTTTTGTGCGTATCCCCCGCCATCAACAGGCGCTAAAACGCGAAGACCCTTTGATGTCTTACCAACAACTTCAATTCCGGGTACTAATGGAAGCTTCTGGGCTGAAAGGTACGAGTTCTCTGTTTGATGTGTGTCTGCGTAGTTGATTCCAATTGCAGAGACTTCAATGAGTTCAAAACCTTCGGCTGCTTTAGGATCTTCAAGATCCACAAGGTGCATGACATCTGGACCACCAAATTCGGTGATCTGAATTGCTTTCATTTTTCCCAGCTTTCTGAAATTAGCCCTTGGTCGAGCCGAGGGTTAAACCTGATACAAACTGCTTACGCAGTACAAAGAAGACGATCAATGTTGGCAGGGCAGCAATCGTCGCACCTGCTGCCAAAAGGTTGTAATCCGTTACAAATTCGCCCTGAAGTCGACCCAGCGCTGATGTGATTGGGCGCTTTGCATCTGAGGACATGAGAACCAGAGCCCAGAAGAAATCGTTGTAGATCCAGGTTGTCATGAGAACACCGAGTGAAGCCAGCGCTGGGCGAAGCAAGGGCAACATCACCTTTGTGTAATGAGTGAAAACGCTTGCGCCATCAACCATTGCTGATTCACTGATCTCTTTTGGAACAGTCTTCATGTAACTTGAAAGAACAAAGGTTGCAAAACCCATCTGGAATGCGACGTGAATAAGAACAACGCCCCATGGTGAGTCATACAAGATACGTGGCATTCCAAGAGCTTTACCCAAAGTGATGTACATCTTGAACACTGGGATAAAGACAAGCTGTGCTGGCAGAAGATTTCCTGCAGTAAACAGCAACAACAGTGAAACATTCCACTTAAATGAGTAACGGCTTACTACGAATGCAATAAGCGAGCCGAAGAAAAGCGTTAGGAATACGGCAGGGATTGTGATCGCTGCGGTATTCCAGAAGTACAGAGGTAAATCCATTCGTGAGATTGCCTCGGTGTAGTTGTCTAAGTTCAAAGTCTTTGGAACTGAGAACAAACCATTTGCGCGAACTTCCTTGTATGGACGTAATGAAGTCCAGATAGTCCAAGCAATTGGGAAGATCCACACAAGGGCAAAGATTCCGATGAACAAGGAAATAAAGCGATCCTTAACCTTCTGCTTGTTCTTGTATCTAGCAGCGGCTTGTGCGAGTTCTAGATCTACGCTCATTGGACATCACTCTTAAAGGTTGTGCGTAGGTACGCAATGATTGGACCGATTGACAGTGCAAAGAGAATTACCGCGTAAGCCGCACCCTTCATGGATGCTCCTTCGCCAGCAATATTCTGGAAAACCAAGGTACCCAGGATCGGGAAGCCCGCGGATGAGCCATAAATAATGTAAACAATGTCGAATGCACGTAGCGATTCAATGATCGTAATAACGATAACAATGATGTTTACAGGCTTCATTGAAGGGAAAATGACTTTCTTAAAGGTCTGCCACTCTGTAGCGCCATCTAGGGCTGAGGCTTCGCGGAGCGCAGCATCAACGGACTTCAGGCCAGCTAAATACAAAAGCATGATGTAACCGATATGTCGCCATGAGGCAATCGTCAAAATGACGTAAATATTGATGTCGTAATTACCAAAAAAGGAAATCGCGTTATCAATATCGCGACCCATTAATCCATTAACAAAACCATCAGGACGCAACAAGAAGTTCCAGATAATTCCGGTAACCGCTAATGAAAGTACAACAGGTAAGTAATAAGCGGTCTCATAAAACTTGTGTCCGCGGATCTGGCGATCAATTTGGTACGCAAGCAAAATTCCTAGAGGTGTTGCAATTAATCCAAACCAACCCAGCCAAATCACATTGTTCTTGAGCGCCTCCCAGAAAGCTGGAGTATCAAAGAAAATATTTTTGTAGTTTGCAAGCCCGGCCCACTTGATGCGGCTGATTGAAATACCTGACCAATATGTAAATGAAAGAAGAATTGTCAGGATCGCTGGAATCCACACAAGCAGTAAGTGGAAGAAAAGTGGAATACCTACGAATG
>CAYNYE010000131.1:1282-2926 GCA_964401345.1 uncultured Candidatus Planktophila sp. | reverse complement strand
CGCACATCACAGCGTTATGGAATGGCACCACAGCAGTTTGCTGAGGAGCTTCAGAAGGCTGGACAGATTCAGCAGCTCGTTGCCGAGGTAACTCGTGCGAAGGCGTTGGCATCTGTACTTGGACGCATCACCGTTAAGGATGCTTCAGGCAATGTGATTGATCTTGAGGCGCTCGCACCTAAGGCTGCGAACCCTGCTGATCTAGTCGAAGAGGCTTAATCTCCTCTTTCCGCTCTGCCTAGAGCGAACACAACCCACTTCACGCATCTATTTCCCATAATCGGGAAGCATTTGGCCTGCTTAATTGTTAGGGTCACTACAGGTAAAAATTACGGGAGGCCCATCAGTGGAGACAGAGAGCAAAATGAGAGACCAGATTTACAACCGCCTGCTTGAAGAGCGGATTGTTTTCTTGTCAGGTGAAGTCCGCGATGACATGGCCAACATGGTCTGTGCTCAGCTACTTCTTCTTTCCTCACTTGATACAAAGAAAGATATTTTCTTGTACATCAACTCTCCAGGTGGATCAGTAACCGCTGGAATGGCTGTCTACGACACCATGCAACTAATTCCTAATGATGTTGCAACCGTAACTTTTGGAATGGCTGCTTCAATGGGTCAGTTCCTACTTACATCAGGAACCAAGGGAAAGCGTTACGCAACTAAGAGCTCACGCATTCTGATGCACCAGCCACTTGGTGGAATTGGCGGAACAGCAATCGATATTCGTATTCAGGCTGAACAGATGGCGATTACAAAGCAGACGCTTTCAGAGTTGAATGCTTTGCACACTGGCCAGACTCTAGAGAAGATTCTTGCAGATTCAGATCGTGACAATTGGTTCAATGCAAACGATGCCAAGGATTATGGTTTTGTTGATCATGTAGTCACATCGCTAGGACAAATCACGGGAGGAAAAGCGTAATGAAAAACATTCAAGAGATTACTTCTCGCTACGTACTTCCAACTGTTGAAGAAAAGACAGCGTATGGATACAAGCGTCAAGATCCATACACAAAGCTTTTCGAAGAGCGCATTATTTTCTTAGGTCAGCCAATTGATGACACCGTTGCAAACGATGTTATGGCACAGCTATTGACCCTTGAATCAATGGATCCAGATCGCGACATCATGATTTACATCAACTCACCTGGTGGCTCATTTACTGCGCTAACAGCTATCTACGACACCATGCAGTTCGTACGTCCAGATATCAGCACAATTTGCTTGGGTCAGGCAGCATCTGCAGCAGCGGTAATTCTTGCTGGTGGAGCAAAGGGCAAGCGTTACGCACTTGAGCACTCACGCATTTTGATTCACCAACCTTCTTCAGAGGGTGGCGGTCAGGCATCAGATATCGAAATCCAGGCACGCGAAATCGATCGCATCTCTCGCTTGCAGGAAGATCTTTTGTCTCGTCACGTAGTTAAGTCTGCAGAAGAGATTCGTAAAGATATTGAGCGTGACAAGATTCTTACGGCTACCGAAGCTGTTGAGTACGGAATCGTGGATCAAGTTCTTGCTTCACGAAAGGCTAAGAAGTAATCACTTCTGTTCCTGCGTGAAACTATTTGAGCCGGGCTCCCTTTGGTCATACAAGGGGTACCGGCTCTTTTGGTTTTCAAATGCAATATTTGTTTTAGG
>CAYNYE010000131.1:0-1182 GCA_964401345.1 uncultured Candidatus Planktophila sp. | reverse complement strand
GCAATGATCGCAATGGCATCTGTTCAGTTAATGGTGGTGATTGCGGCTGAAACGGTTTTGTTGCCAGTAATTACCCGACGCGAGTTTGATTCCAATACGCCCTTTGCACTTTCAGCAGCGGCGTTTTCTGTTGGCTCAATTATCTCTGCAATTTTGTGCGTCAAGATAAAGGTCAAGCATGAAGGCTATGTATCGATCTTTGTGTGGATGTTTATTGTTATCGCACCATTGTCATTAGCCTTTCCAATCTCTGGAACCTTTGTTGTGATTGCATATTTGCTTGCAGGTTTTTCAGTGGGACCATGGGAGGCGTGGTGGTCATCGGCTGTACAACGCGAAGTGCCTCCACATTTGCAAGGTCGAGTCTTCTCAATTGATCACATGGGATCAGCTGGATTAATGCCGATAGGTATGGCGTTAATTGGGCCTGCGGTTGCCTTGTTTGGCGAAAAGGAGTTACTGATCGGAGCATCGGTATTCCACATCCTCATTGGCTTATCAATCCTTCGCGTACCTGGTGTGAAGGATATGAAGATGCCAAAGAAAGAAAATGCCGCTGATTATTCTCACGGCGAACAGAAGTAAGCGGGAAAACCCCAGCGTAAAACCCGCTCTGAATCTAAACTTCGAGCATGACAAGAATCGGTGAAACTAGCGATCTGCTGAAGTGTTCCTTCTGCGGCAAGACCCAGAAGCAGGTTAAGAAGCTCATCGCCGGTCCTGGCGTTTATATCTGTGATGAATGTATTGAACTCTGTAACGAGATCATCGTTGAAGAGCTCAGCGAGGCCAACTCTCTTGGACTATCTGAACTTCCAAAACCACAGGCAATCTTTGAATTTCTAGATCAATATGTAATCGGACAAGATCGTGCAAAGAAGTCATTGTCTGTAGCGGTGTACAACCATTACAAGCGCGTTCAAAGCGGCGATAGCGGCCGTGAGGATTCCATCGAATTAGCAAAGTCAAACATTTTGATGCTTGGACCAACAGGTTGCGGTAAGACTCTTATGGCGCAAACTTTGGCTCGTATGCTCAATGTTCCATTTGCAATTGCAGATGCGACCGCACTTACCGAGGCAGGTTATGTCGGTGAAGATGTCGAAAACATTTTGCTCAAGCTATTGCAGGCAGCTGATTACGATGTAAAGAAAGCTGAAACAGGAATCATCTACATCGATG
>CAYNYE010000130.1:0-2932 GCA_964401345.1 uncultured Candidatus Planktophila sp. | reverse complement strand
GCGGAGGTTGGAACCGCTCTGGCTTTACGAGATAATTCTATCCGAACATCTGTTCGAAAGGTATCAGGCGCCGCTGACAGGAATGGTGCGTGTCGACCCCCATACTGGGGCGGTGTTGATCCTGTTGCCCCCTTCGGAGAAGAAATCCCCCACCCCCGGAGCTGCGATCCAGGTCTATACGGGGGTCCTGTATGCCGCCCTTGGCTGGAACACCCTAAGCAAGGCGCGGCAGAAGCTAGCTCAGGCTTCGATCATCATTATTTCGGCGAAGTACGGAGCTTTGCGCCCCTTGGATCCCATCGAGCCTTACAAAGAGAAGATCGTCAACAAGGAAATGGCTCCCAAGGTTGCTGTGATCCTTGATGGGATTTCAACGGAATTAATCATTGATTGCCGCTCTTCGACGTATCAAGGCGTCTGGCAATCCCCCATTGAGAAGACCGTTGAGGTGAAAGTCTTTACAACAGTAGATGGGGAGAAAAAGGTCATCACCCACATGTCAAAAAAGACCCGCGGAGAAGTTACCCGCCATCTTATTGAATGCGGCGAAATCATCAATACACCTGAACAGCTACTCGCAGTTGTTAAGAAAAAATTTGAGTGCGGATTAATTCAAGGTGATGCAAGGAATCCGTGGATCCTAGAGGTATTTTGTTAATATGTTTTTACGCCGCAATAAGAGCTGTCTTCTTAATCAGCTCAACTGTTAATGTTGGATAGTTCCACATAATCACATGCGGGCAGTTATCAACAACAATCCAACGCGAGTGTGGCGGTGCGACGCTTTTTTCTTGTGCAATTTCCTCTGGCAAAGTCAGATCGTTATCACCAAAAACTATTGACAGCTTTACCTTCTCAGGAACAACAGATTGAAATCTACGGCCATTTGCTCCATGCCACATCGGCATGTATCCCTTTGACCGTGCCATTGCAATCACTGAATCACGACAAGACTCAAAACTTAATTCGCGCCACAGATGTGTAATCTTCTTATAGCCGATCGCTTTTAATGCTGGGATTCGATACGCGGTCTTCATGAAGTACTGGGAAATTTTCGCAAGGATTCGTGCATCAAGACTTGGTGGAAGCTTTCGTGGTGGAAGCTCATGCCACAGGCCAGCTGGCGCTAATGCGGTAACGCTCAAAACATTGTCGGGAGCAACCGCTGCCATTTCCAACGTAATCCACCCACCAAGTGAATTCCCGGCGACATGCATCTGCTCAACCTTTACTTCGGAAACCATGTAATCAACGATGGCTTGAGCTAAAGAGCGTGGATCCATTTCTTCATCTTTGTTTAGCGGCGCATCACCATGGCCCGGAAGATCGATTGCATAGACCGTAAAGTTTTCTAACAGCTGCGGCACAAGACTCTTCCAAATACTTCCGGCTGAACCCAACCCATGAACAAGAACTAGGACAGGGTTGTTAAGGTCTTGTGTATATCTATGAGAATGAATCGGCACTTTAGTATTTGTACTTTTCTGTCTCTGTTGGATGCGCCTTACATACCGCTTTCCAAATCACATCAGGCTCAAAACCAGAAGCCAGGGCTTCATTAACGCTCTTGCTTCCAAGATCAGAAATCGCAATATCTGATGAAAAAGATGCCGCCCATGAATCACCAAATGACAAGGTGATTCGTTCGCGAAGATCAGAGATTCGCAATGCCGGCAATCCCTTGTGCTTGAGAACGAGATTGTTCAGGTGTGAGTGGATGTAGCGCCTGTCCCAGTAACCAACGTAACGCTAGTGCTGCCTTACCTTCACCTAGTAGATGATTCAACGCGATTGCAAAAGCTTTCCATAGCTGATCATTGTGATGCGTTAAAGCAACGGTTAGCAGTTCGGGATCTTGTATACGCATCGCCGCGAGCGCAGAATCTGAAGAAACCTTAAGTGAAATCTGCTCAAGCGCAGATGATGCATCTGGTGCGTTTTGTGCAATTTCTACTAAGCGAATTAATTCAGATTCGCACAATGCAAGAAGAACACTTTCCTTGTCACGGTAATGGTTATATAAGGTCGCTCTTGAAACTTGAGATGCATCCGCAATCTCAATCATGGACATTTTCTTAAGGCCAGTAGTTGCAATCAACTCTTTAGTTGCTTCAAGGATTGCGTTTTGTGTACGGCGGTGAGTTGCTACTTGTGGCGCGTACTTGTTAAGCGGCATCGACAACAGTGAGAGTGACGCCCTCACGGCTCTTGAGCTCTGAAGCGACTTGAGAAAAAACACCTGAAAGCGATAGGCCTAATGCTGTGCAGATCGCATTGAGCAGTTCAGAGGATGCCTCTTTTTGACCACGTTCAACTTCAGACAAGTACCCCAATGAGACACGGGCATCACGTGCGACATCACGCAAGGTGCGACCTTGAGATGTGCGAGCAGTGCGGAGGGTCTGGCCAACAGCTTCACGAACTAGAACCATTGTCATTTCCTCCTATTCCTGTACAAGTATCGATGTAATCTTTAACCGCGATGTCTAAGAATACGCGCAAAGGTGGCAATCGCGCTCGATGTAGCAGCGTTTCGCACAGATTCACGTTCACCCGACAATGAAAGCTCGATGGTCTGACTGATTGGTCCCTCGATAGCAACCCACACGGCACCTACAGGGTGTCCATCTAATGGGTTAGGTCCAGCTACTCCGGTGGTGCCAATCGCCCAGGTAGTCCCAAAGGATTTGATCGCACCCTTAGCCATGGCGACGGCAACCTCTTCGCTGATAACGGTGTGCTTTTCGATTAATTCAGGATCGATTCCTAAATGAGAAACTTTGATCTCGTCACGATATGCGGTGACTCCGCCTACAAAAACATCTGATGCGCCAGAAATAGTCACAATCGCAGAGCTGACAGCTCCTGCAGTAAGTGATTCAGCGGTACTGATTGTTTCACCGCGTTGGCGCAGGTGTTCAACGATCTCGGC
>CAYNYE010000129.1:76-2954 GCA_964401345.1 uncultured Candidatus Planktophila sp. | reverse complement strand
CTTCTTGAGGCGAACCTCCGTCTCGTTGTTTCTCTTGCAAAGCGCTACACCGGTCGTGGAATGTTGTTCTTGGATTTGATCCAGGAAGGTAACCTCGGTCTTATCCGTGCAGTTGAGAAGTTCGACTACACAAAGGGCTACAAGTTCTCTACCTATGCAACATGGTGGATCCGCCAGGCGATTACACGTGCGATGGCTGACCAGGCTCGTACGATCCGTATCCCTGTTCACATGGTTGAAGTTATTAATAAGTTGGCACGTGTACAGCGCCAGATGCTTCAGGATCTTGGTCGTGAACCGACCCCTGAAGAGCTAGCCAAGGAGCTCGACATGACACCTGAAAAGGTGGTCGAAGTTCAGAAGTACGGTCGCGAGCCAATCTCACTTCACACACCATTGGGTGAAGAAGGAGATTCTGAATTTGGTGATTTGATCGAAGACTCAGAAGCGGTTGTTCCAGCTGATGCGGTCTCATTCACATTGCTACAAGAGCAGTTGCACTCAGTTCTAGACACCTTGTCAGAGCGTGAAGCTGGCGTAGTGGCAATGCGCTTTGGTTTAACTGATGGACAGCCAAAGACACTTGATGAGATCGGAAAGGTTTACGGAGTTACTCGTGAACGTATTCGTCAGATCGAGTCAAAGACAATGTCGAAGCTTCGTCACCCATCACGTAGCCAAGTTCTACGCGATTATCTAGATTAAGAAAACTTCGGACTCGATGGAAAACAATAAGGTTTTCATTAATCCAAAGAGCGGTTCAATTCGCTTAACTGGAACGGTGGACATTGTTGATTCTGAAGGCAATGTCATCGAGACAATTGAAAATCCAAAGTTTTGTGGCTGTGGGCACTCACAAGAAAAGCCCTTCTGCGATGGTTCGCACAAGAAAATCTCTCAACCGGCGCAGCACCTTAACAAAGCTCGTTTATCTGCTATCGCAATAGATCCGTTTAGCCCTTCGAATGACACCGCTATCCAAATTCGAGAAAAGTTAGTCACGTTGAGGCTTGAAGAAGGCGAAAAGATAGTTGGGCTGAAAATCGGAGGTGCGCTAGATACCTTACAAAATCAAACAGGGGTAATGATTTTTGGCTATCTCACAGATGCGATGAAGGTCGATACCCATTTTGATTCGCAGGCGTATATATATCCTCGAGCCGAGGCAGAGGTTGTTTTTAAACTTTCACAAGATATATCTCGGCCGATCTCCCTTACAGAAGTTCTGGATTTTGTAAGTCACGTATCTGTGGGCATGGAAATCTTTGATTATCGCTACGGTCAAGCACAGATTTATAGCAGTGATGCGATCGCCGATAATGCGGGGGCCGCGGCATTTGCACACGGGGATTGGATCCCAGCGAATTCAAATGTATTTGATGGGTTAGCTACATCTGTAACCTGCAACTCTGAAGTTGTTGAATCCGCCGACTTATCAGCTATCCGCGGCAATCCATGGGAGGCGATAGTCCTGCTCTCTCAACTAGCTTCTTCTCAAGGTGTAATCCTTAAAAAGGATTGGATAATTTTTAGTGGCTCGGCAACCAAGGGCGTCTTACTTACGCCAGGCAATACCTTTGCAGTGAGCACGCCAGGTTTGGGAGTTGTCGAGATTCAGGCACAATAAAAGCCCCCAAACCTAAATGGCTTGAGGGCTTCTATTAGAAACTAGTTCTTAGATTCAATAAGCTTTTCAGTCTCATCCTGAATCTTTGCGGCAACTGTCTTTAGCTTTTCAGCGTATTCCTTGCCGTGATGTGCGCAGAACATAAGCTCTCCGCCATTAAGTAGCACTGCGCGCACATAAGCCTGTGCTCCGCAACGATCGCAACGATCGAGGGCGTTAAGAGGTACTGATTCAAGCAACAACTGTTCTGACATATCTCTCTCCGTCTCCGTGTGAACTGCTTACTTCTATGGAACAGGAAACCACATTTATTTATTCCCCGCTCGTTTATTTTCATCTAATTTCACTAATTAACGCTGAATTAACACTGAGAGTCGACAAATCCCAATATCTGAGAGCTTTTCGGCGCGCTTACGCTGAAAAATAGGCTCAGACAGATAATCTTTCGCCCCATGGCCGAGAAAGATGCAGTTGCGACCCCTTCGCAAGATAGCTATACCGCAAAAGATTTAGCGGTTCTAGAAGGTCTGGATGCGGTTCGCAAGCGCCCAGGTATGTACATCGGTTCTACCGATTCCCGTGGCCTCATGCACTGCTTGTGGGAGATCATCGATAACTCTGTAGATGAGTCACTCGCAGGCCATTGCAAGAAGATCGAAATTAACCTTGAAGCTGATGGCTCCGTTGAGGTCCATGATGATGGTCGCGGAATTCCAGTTGATAAGGAACCAAAGACAGGTTTGACAGGTGTTGAAGTTGTTTTGACCAAACTTCACGCCGGTGGAAAGTTCGGTGGCGGTTCATATGCAGCCTCAGGTGGTTTGCATGGTGTTGGTGCATCTGTAGTTAACGCACTTGCTTCACGTTTAGATGTTGAAGTTGATCGTGATGGAAAAATTTATTGGATGTCATTCCAGCGCGGTACCGCAGGTATCTTTGATGGCGATGGTCCAAAGGCTCCCTTTGAACCAAAATCAGGTTTGCGTGTCATCGGAAAGATTTCATCAAAGATCACCGGAACTCGTATCAAGTGGTGGAGCGATCGCCAGATCTTCCTTAAGGAAGCTGAACTTGATCTAGAGGATATTTACGCACGCGCTCGTCAGACCTCATATCTCGTTCCAGGTCTTACCTTGATTGTTAATGACAATCGCACCAAGACCAAGACATCTGAGACTTTCTTCCACAAGAGCGGTATTACCGAATACTGTAATTTCTTGCAGCCAGATGAAGCTGTGGGCGATGTTATTC
>CAYNYE010000129.1:0-66 GCA_964401345.1 uncultured Candidatus Planktophila sp. | reverse complement strand
CGCACGCGCACGTCAGACTTCATACCTTGTTCCAGGCCTTACTCTGATTGTTAATGACAATCGCAC
>CAYNYE010000128.1:0-2955 GCA_964401345.1 uncultured Candidatus Planktophila sp. | reverse complement strand
AAGGATATGGGCACCTTGCTTCCTGGACATGGCGGAATGCTTGATCGTTTGGATTCAGTTGTTTTATCAGCCCCTGCAATGTGGTTGGCCCTTGAACTAGTGAAGAGATTTTTATGAGTGGGAAAGTACCTGAAATCAATCTAGTTTTTGATGAGCCGGTACAACGTAAGAAAGCACCCAAGCACTTAGCAGATTTTGCACCAGCAGATCGCAAAGCCTTTGCAAAGGAGCTTGGCTTTCAGCCATTCCGTGCCAGCCAGGTGGCTAACCATTACTTCTCTCATCTATCCAACGATCCAGAAGAGTGGACAGATATTCCCGCAGCAGAACGCCAAGCGATAGCGGATGCTCTAACTCCTAAAATGATTGAGCTTGTAACAACTCGCACAACTGACAACGGCATGACCCGTAAGGATTTGTGGAAGTTGCATGACGGTGTATTGGTTGAGAGCGTATTGATGCGTTACACCGATCGAGTAACCGTCTGCATCTCTTCTCAAGCAGGTTGCGGAATGAACTGCCCCTTCTGTGCAACGGGTCAGGCAGGATTAACACGCAACCTTTCAGCGGGTGAAATTACCGATCAAATCGTGGCAGCTGCACGCGCGTGTGCAAATGGTGAACTTCCGGGTGGGCCAACACGACTTTCAAATATTGTTTTCATGGGAATGGGTGAGCCGCTAGCTAACTACAACGCGGTTGTCAGAACCCTTCGCAACATCACAGATCCCAATCCAGATGGATTGGGTATCAGCGCGCGTTCGGTAACGGTGTCAACCGTTGGTTTAGTAAACGGAATCGAAAAGTTGATGGATGAGGGCATCAGTTGCACTCTTGCGGTTTCGCTTCATACCCCAGATGATGAGCTGCGCGATACCTTGGTGCCCATTAACAATCGCTTTAATGTGCGTGAAGTTTTGGCCGCTGCAGATGCTTACGAAAAGAAGACAGGTCGCCGCTATTCCATTGAGTACGCATTGATTCGTGATATCAATGATCAATCCTGGCGTTCAGATCTATTGGGCCGTTTACTCAAGAATCGAAACGCACACGTGAACTTGATTCCGCTCAATCCAACACCAGGATCTAAGTGGACTGCTTCTCGCCGTGAAGATGAGGCAGAGTTTGTTCGAATTCTTGAAAGCTACGGAGTACCCGTAACGGTTCGCGATACACGCGGACGTGAAATCGATGGTGCATGTGGCCAGTTGGCTGCGGCTGAAAAAAGCAAGCCCGTCGCTTAAATTGCGACTAGTAGGTTCAGGGGCTAATTGCTAGGCTCTGGAACATGAAAAAGCTCAGTAACTTCATCAATGGCAAGTCAGTCGATTCGACATCTGGCGAGACAACAACTCTGGTCAATCCTGCAACGGGACAGCCTTTCGCTACTGCACCAAAATCAAATGCTGCAGATATCGATGCTGCATTTAAGGCAGCAAGTGATGCATTTGTAGATTGGCGAGATTCAACACCATCTCAACGCCAACGTGCACTTCTTAAGATTGCCGATGCGATCGAAGAACGTGCCGATGAGGTAATTGCTATTGAATGCGAAAACACCGGTAAGCCAATTTCTTTGACCACATCGGAAGAAGTGCCTCCGATGGTAGATCAAATTCGATTCTTTGCAGGTGCGGCTCGAAATCTTGAAGGAAAGTCCGCAGGCGAGTACATGCCAGGAATGACTTCAATGATTCGCCGCGAACCAGTTGGAGTTATAGGCCAAGTAACTCCATGGAATTATCCAATGATGATGGCGGTGTGGAAGTGGGCACCAGCAATTGCTGCAGGAAATACCGTTGTTCTTAAACCAAGTGATACAACGCCGGCATCAACTGTTTGGATGGCAAATCTCATGGCAGAGTTTTTACCGGCAGGCGTATTTAACGTTGTCTGTGGTGAACGTGAAACTGGTGCATCACTTGTAAACCACACTCGACCAGACATGGTTTCAATTACAGGTTCTGTAGGTGCGGGTATCCAAGTTGCTGAATCTGCTGCAAAGCAGGTTAAGCGCGTACACCTGGAACTTGGCGGAAAAGCACCAGTTGTTGTTTTTGCTGATGCTGATTTAGCAGCAGCTGCTGAGGCCATCGCGATCGCTGGTTACTTCAACGCGGGTCAGGATTGCACCGCCGCGACCCGTGTCATTGTTCAGGACTCTGTCTACGAAGATTTCGTCGCGTTGCTGACTGAGCAAGCCAAGGCTGTCGCAATTGGAGCACCTGCGGATGAGGATGTTTTCTTGGGGCCGGTCAATAATGTGAATCAATTGGCACGGGTAAGCGATCTGCTCTCACGCGTTCCGTCCCACGCTCAGGTCATGACCGGAGGATCTGCTCTGGATCGTCCCGGCTTCTTCTTCCCAGCAACGGTCGTTGCCGGCCTTCGCCAGGATGATGAGCTGATTCAGAAGGAGATCTTTGGGCCGGTAATCACCGTTCAGAAGTTCAGTGATGAGGCTCAAGCGGTTTCGATGGCAAATGGTGTCGAGTATGGATTGGCTTCAAGCGTCTGGACCGCCAACCATGGCACCGCGATGCGGATGGCAAAGGCCTTTGATTTTGGCTGTGTCTGGATCAACACCCATATTCCTTTGGTTGCCGAGATGCCGCACGGTGGCTTCAAGCGCTCCGGATATGGCAAGGATCTCTCAGCCTATGGATTTGAGGATTACACGCGAATCAAGCATGTGATGACTAATCTTGGGGCGTAGTATTTCCCCCTGCTAGATCCTCTAGCACCTTCCCCGTCTATTAACCCACAACCCACAGAAAGCTTGAGGCTCGGTAATCCGACAACTAGCTTGTGCTTAATCCTTAAGGAGTAAATCAGTATGTCAAAAGAAAGTTCACTCTCACCGGAAGCCCGTTCAATTATCGGTGCAATGGTTTCTCGTCGTGCAGTACTTGCAGGCGCAGGTGGTTTAGGTGCAGCAGGATTACTTGCTGCGTG
>CAYNYE010000127.1:0-2980 GCA_964401345.1 uncultured Candidatus Planktophila sp. | reverse complement strand
TTAAGAGTTGTACGGCCGGCAGTAGCACCGATAACAAATCCACGAACTAATTGATCCGCGGCAGCCCAGAATGCATCTCCGGTGCGCTGGAAACCAAACATTGAGTAGAAGATGTACATCGGAATCATTGGTTCATCATGTGTTGAGTATGAAGATCCAACCGCAGTAAATGAAGCAACTGATCCAGCTTCATTAATACCTTCGTGAAGAATTACTCCAGATGTTGATTCCTTGTAGGACAACATCAATTCACGGTCTACCGCTGTGTACTGCTGACCATGTGGTGAGTAAATTTTCATCGTTGGGAACAATGAGTCCATACCAAAGGTACGTGCCTCATCAGGAATGATCGGAACAATTCGGTTGCCCAAACCTGGATCCTTAACAAGATCCTTCAACATTCGCACAAATGCCATCGTTGTTGCGATCTCTTGTTGTCCTGAGCCACGCTTTACAGATTCGTAAACAGAATCAGCTGGCATTGTTAATGGACGAGACTTCGCACGACGGCGTGGAATTGATCCACCAAGTTCAGCGCGACGTTCTGCCAGGTACTTAGCTTCTGGCGAATCAGCTGCAGGCTTGTAATAAGGAGGTAGATACTTATCTAACTTCTCATCTGGAATATCCAAGTGCAATGTGTCGCGGAATTTCTGAATATCTTCCAGCGTCATCTTCTTCATCTGGTGGGTTGAGTTACGACCTTCGAAGTGAGATCCAAGGGTCCAACCCTTAACAGTCTTAGCCAAAATAACTGTTGGGCGGCCATTCTTTTGTGTAGCCGCTGTGTATGCAGCAAATAGCTTCTGATAATCATGTCCACCGCGCTTGAGGTTCCAGATCTGATCATCTGACCAGTTGGCAACCATTGCAGCAGTCCGTGGGTCGCGACCGAAGAAGTTATCGCGAACATACTTTCCAGATTCAGCCTTGAATGTTTGATAATCACCATCAAGGGTTTCATTCATAATCTTTACAAGTGCGCCTTCGCGATCCTGCGCCAATAGTGGATCCCAGCCGCGTCCCCAAACTACCTTGATGACATTCCAGCCTGCTCCACCAAAAATAGATTCAAGCTCTTGAATAATCTTTCCATTTCCACGGACAGGACCATCAAGACGCTGCAAGTTACAGTTAATGACAAAGGTTAAGTTGTCCAACTTCTCGCGAGTTGCAAGACCAATTGCACCCAATGTATCTACTTCATCAACTTCACCATCACCAAGGAATGCCCACACATTTTGATCACTTGTGTCTTTGATTCCGCGGTTATGTAAGTAGCGGTTGTATCGCGCTTGGTAAATTGCATTCAACGGTCCAATACCCATTGACACAGTTGGGAACTGCCAGAAATCTGGCATCAAACGTGGATGAGGGTAAGAAGAAAGTCCGCCACCTTGATGTGAAAGTTCCTGACGGAAACCATCGAGTTGATTTTCACTTAAGCGACCTTCGAGAAAAGCACGTGCATACATTCCTGGGCTTGCATGGCCTTGGAAGAAAATCTGATCTCCGCCACCTGGGTGATCCTGTCCGCGGAAGAAGTGATTGAAACCAACTTCATATAACGCAGCAGATGATGCGTAGGTAGAGATGTGTCCACCAACTCCGACGCCTGGACGCTGGGCGCGGTGAACCAACATCGCAGCGTTCCAGCGGTTGATACGGCGAATCTTTCTTTCTAGCTCCTCATCACCAGGAAACTTTGCTTCATGCTCTGGCGGAATCGTGTTGATGTAATCGGTGGTGCGAAGTGATGAAATTCCCACATTTCGTTCTCTGGCATGGTCGAGAAGATTGAGCATCAGGTAGCGAGCGCGAACCGGACCTGCAGCCTTGAGAGCGGCATCGAAAGAGGCTCTCCATTCAGCCGACTCGGTAGGGTCGGTATCTACAAGCTGTTCAATATTGACTTCTGATGCATCAAAGATTTCGCTCATGGACGTATTCTCGCCCTTTTATGCCCCTAAGTGGAAATTGAAAAGGTGTGAAATTGAGCCGGTCTTCCTCTTGCGCTCAGCCCCGCCAAAGTGTGGACTTAGCCCGTGCCTACACGTATGGGATTGGCCAAGGATGACCTCGTTTTGGAGGTTGGCCACGATAGCGACTGTGATTCCACACTTCGAGATCAGCTCATGGCAATCACAGGGACCAAATTCTTAGAAGGTTCAACATCTGAAGTTGTCGATGCGGTCATCATCTGGTGGCGCGAAGGTGATGGCGATTTGGTCGATGAGTTGATGGATGCCCTTACTTACTTATCTGAGTCAGGTCCGATCTGGGTATTAACTCCAAAGGTTGGGCGAGAAGGACATGTCGAACCCAGTGACATTCAAGATGCTGCACCAATTGCTGGATTGAGTGTTACTTCAACAATCGCGCTCGCAAAGGATTGGACCGCAACGCGATTAGTGGCACGTAAGGCAGGCAAGAGGTAAGTTTGCGGCATGACTTTAACTATTGGACAAGCCGCACCAGATTTTGAAATCCCAAATCAGCATGGAGAAAAGGTTTCACTTTCTTCATTTAAGGGCCAAAAGAATGTTTTGTTGATGTTCTATCCCTTTTCATTTACTGGAACTTGCACAGGTGAGCTGTGTGCGCTTCGTGATGATCTTTCATCATTTCAAAATGATGATCTTCAGCTTCTTGCGATTTCATGTGATTCACCATTTGTGCAACGCGTTTTTTCAGAGCAAGAGAAGTATGAATTTCCTGTGCTCTCAGATTTCTGGCCACATGGTGCGGTTGCATCTGCATACGGCGTCTTTGAAGAGTCAAAAGGTTGCGCGCTTCGCGGAAGCTTCTTGATCGACAAAGAAGGAATCCTCCGTTGGGAAGTAAAGAATGGCTGGGCAGCGCGTGAAAATGCTGATTACAAGGCGGCAATTGCAGCTTTGTAAGCGTGATTTAGGAGATTGCGGACTCGTAAGTTAAGATTTGGGTCTGCAATACCGGGTGGTTAGCTCAGTGGTAGAGC
>CAYNYE010000126.1:0-2985 GCA_964401345.1 uncultured Candidatus Planktophila sp. | reverse complement strand
TTAAGCGGTAGGTGCTTCTGCAAGATCTTCAGGAGTATCAGGCAGTGATGCCTTTGGTGCACCCTTGAATGTAAAGACAGCTTCTGCGCCTTCACCTTCAACATCTACAACGATGATCTCGCCAGCCTTGAGCTCACCAAACAAGATGCGCTCTGACAATGAGTCTTCGATCTCGCGTTGGATTACGCGACGCAATGGACGCGCACCTAACAATGGATCGTAACCACGCTCTGCAAGAAGATTCTTTGCAGCTGGTGTGAGCTCGATGCCCATGTCCTTTGCCTGCAAACGATCATCAAGGTTCTTAAGCATCAAATCAACGATCTGAATGATCTGTGGCTTAGTCAACTGGTGGAAGACGATTACATCATCAATACGGTTGAGGAACTCTGGGCGGAAGTGTGACTTAAGTTCATCACTTACCTTGCCCTTCATGCGCTCATAGTTTGTTAGATCATCATCAACGTTGGCAAAGCCAAGCCCGAGTGACTTAGAGATGTCACGAGTACCGAGGTTTGTAGTCATGATGATGACTGTGTTCTTGAAATCTACTGTTCGGCCCTGTGAATCTGTAAGGCGTCCATCTTCAAGTACTTGTAGAAGTGAGTTGAAGATATCTGGGTGAGCCTTTTCGATTTCATCGAAGAGAACAACTGAGAATGGACGACGACGTACCTTTTCAGTTAGCTGTCCGCCCTCGTCATATCCAACATACCCTGGAGGTGCACCGAACAAACGTGATGCGGTGTGACGCTCTGAGTATTCAGACATATCAAGTTGAATCAACGCATCTGCATCACCAAACAGGAATGAAGCAAGTGTGCGTGAAAGCTCTGTCTTACCAACACCGGAAGGACCAGCGAAGATAAATGATCCGCCTGGACGACGTGGATCCTTCAGACCTGCGCGAGTACGACGGATTGCTTGTGACAACGCCTTGATCGCTTGATCCTGTCCGATAACACGGTTGTGTAGTTCATCCTCCATGCGAAGCAGACGAGCTGTCTCTTCTTCAGTAAGTTTGAATACAGGAATACCAGTTGAAAGAGAAAGTACCTGCGCGATGAGTTCCTCATCAACCTCAGTTACCTTATCTAGATCTGTTGCCTTCCAATTCTTTTCAGCATCAGCCTTTTCAGCGATGAGGTTCTTTTCCTTATCGCGAAGGGTTGCTGCTAATTCAAAATCCTGACCATCAATTGCAGACTCTTTTTCCTTACGAGCATTTGCAATCTTCTCATCAAATTCGCGAAGCTCTGCAGGTGCGGTCATGCGCTTAATGCGAAGACGTGAACCCGCTTCATCAATAAGGTCGATCGCCTTGTCCGGTAAGAAACGATCTGAAACATAGCGATCAGCCATGTTTGCAGCGGCTGCGAGCGCACCATCAGTGATTGATACACGGTGGTGAGTTTCGTAGCGGTCGCGAAGACCCTTCAAAATCTCAATGGTGTGAGCTACTGATGGCTCCTTCACCTGAATTGGCTGGAAACGGCGCTCAAGCGCTGCATCCTTTTCAACATGCTTGCGGTACTCATCAAGAGTTGTTGCACCAATTGTCTGTAGCTCACCACGAGCAAGCATTGGCTTCAAGATGCTTGCAGCATCAATTGCACCTTCTGCAGCTCCTGCGCCTACAAGTGTGTGAATCTCATCGATGAAAAGGATGATGTCGCCGCGGGTTTTGATCTCCTTGAGCACCTTCTTTAAGCGCTCTTCGAAATCTCCACGGTAACGTGAACCAGCTACAAGTGCACCCAAATCAAGTGAGTACAGCTGCTTGTCCTTTAATGTTTCTGGAACATCATTCTTGTAAATCGCTTGTGCAAGACCTTCAACAACTGCGGTCTTACCAACACCTGGTTCACCAATAAGAACTGGGTTGTTCTTTGTACGACGTGAAAGAACCTGCATCACGCGTTCGATTTCATTTTCGCGACCAATCACTGGATCAAGCTTTCCTTCACGTGCTGCTTGTGTGAGGTTGCGACCAAATTGATCTAGCACCAATGATGTTGAAGGTGTTCCTTCTGCAGGACCTCCAGCTTGTACAGCTTCCTTACCCTGGTAACCAGAGAGCAGCTGAATAACTTGTTGGCGAACACGATTGAGATCTGCGCCAAGCTTTACAAGAACCTGCGCCGCAACACCTTCACCCTCGCGGATTAAACCGAGAAGGATGTGTTCTGTTCCGATGTAGTTGTGACCTAACTGCAACGCTTCGCGAAGTGAGAGTTCAAGAACCTTCTTGGCGCGCGGAGTAAATGGAATGTGACCACTTGGTGCCTGTTGTCCCTGGCCGATGATCTCTTCAACTTGTGCGCGTACGCCTTCAAGTGAGATGCCGAGTGACTCGAGCGCCTTAGCTGCAACGCCTTCACCTTCGTGGATTAAACCCAGAAGGATGTGCTCGGTGCCGATGTAGTTGTGGTTGAGCATGCGTGCTTCTTCTTGGGCCAGCACGACAACGCGACGGGCTCGGTCTGTAAAGCGCTCAAACATGGGCGGTGCTCCTTTGGATCGTTCTTTCGTTAAGCCTAATACCTGCGGGCCTACGCTCGCGAGGCGGAATTGCTCTGCCCTCTATAACCCCAAATGTGGCGGGGTTATGCCCGAAATTGGGCTAAATCTAGGTGGTTATAGCTTTTTGAGCATTCGGGTATTTCCCAGGGTGTTGGGCTTTACCGACTCAAGATCCAAGAACTCAGCCACACCAGCATCGTAAGAACGTAGCAGCTCTGCATAAATCTCTGGCTCTACTGGTGTTCCTTCAATTACCTCAAAACCATGCTTCCCGAAGAATTCGGTTTCAAAGGTTAAACAGAAAATTCTCTTAACACCGATGTTGTGCGCGCGATCAATAATCGAATCCAATATTTTATGACCAACACCTTGGCCACGAAGGCTTTCGGAAACTGCAACGGTGCGAACTTCAGCTAAATCTTCCCAGAGAACGTGCAATGCACCGCAACCAACAACTTCATC
>CAYNYE010000125.1:0-2991 GCA_964401345.1 uncultured Candidatus Planktophila sp. | reverse complement strand
TTGCAAATGCAATTCGCCGTGAATGGGCCTGGCGGCTTTCTCGCGGCGAATCGCTTGCAAATCTAGAAGCGTTTAAACACTTAGTTTAAAGACCCAAGTGCATTAGGTGTAGTAATCCAACAACAGCGGCACCGCAGGCACCTGCTGCTGGAACTGTTAACACCCACGCCATTAATATATTCTTTACAACATTCCAACTAATTGCGCGAGGCCCACGTGTTGCACCTGCACCAATAATTGAAGATGTAATCGTGTGTGTTGTGCTGATTGGCGCTTTAAAACCTATAGCCAACACAAATAGAATGCTAGAAGCAACGGTTTCGGATGCAACACCGCGCAGCTGATCAATATTCGTCATGCGCTTTCCAAGTGTCTTCATGATGCGCCAACCACCAGCGTAAGTGCCAGCTGCAATCGCCAGCGCTGCAGATAACTTAACCCAGCCTGGAATTGAGTCACCAGTGTGGAAACCTCCAACAATTAACGCCAGAGTCATTACACCCATCGTCTTTTGCGCATCCTGTAAACCATGTCCTACAGACATAGCTGTTGCTGAGCAAATCTGAGCACCCTTGAAGTACTTGCCGACTTTAGAGCGTTTTGAATTTCTAAAGATTCTTTGAAGCAAGAGAGTCAGCGTAAAGGCCAAAGTGAAACCAATCAGTGGTGAAAGAACCATTGGAATTGCTACCTTGGCCACAACTCCATCCCAGAAAACAGTTTCGCGTGATGCAATTGCCGCACCAACAAGTCCACCAATCAAAGCATGTGAGGATGAAGAGGGGATTCCGAACCACCATGTGATGAGGTTCCAAGAAATAGCGCCAATTACTCCACCCAGAACTACGTACAAACCAGCGGTAGATTGCTCGACATCGATAATTCCTTTACCAACTGTTTTTGCCACACCTTCGCTGATAAATGCGCCGACTAAGTTTCCAACTGCAGCTAAAGCAAGAGCTTGCTTCGGGCGAAGGGCTTTAGTTTCTACAGAGGTTGCGATGGCGTTAGCAGCATCATGAAAACCATTGGTGTAATCAAAGACCAATGAAACAATGATGATGATTGATACAAGAGCTAATGCACTATTCATTTAGCATTCAGCCCGCTCTTAGGATTCTTTAAGGGCAATAGAGCGGATGATTCGCGCAACACGCGCCATCTCGTCTAGCGACTCTTCAAAGGCATCAATCACGGGGTTAATGCGCAAAATAGTCATAGCATCGTAATTGCCACTAAAAAGCATTGTTGTGATGCGACGGTGTAAACGATCACCTTCTGTTTCAATTCGATCAGCTTCTGCGTAGTAGTGATCTAACTCTTTGAGATTCTTTAAACGTGGCATGCTACTTGCGGTTAATTCGGCCAAACGTCTAACCGCATCTACTAATTCGATGAGGCCGTCTGGAAAATCTTTAACATCATGAAGAACGATTAGATCAGTCGCCTCCTCAATTTCATCCATTGCATCATCAAGATTATTTGCCAACTCCTGAAGGTCTCCACGGTCATAGGGAGTAACGAACATGTCATCAATTCGTCGAATGATTTGACCCAACAGATCATCAGCTTCCGATTCGATCTCACCGATGCGCTTTGCTTGAGCTTTGCGATCTTCGGCAACTCCATTGATCATTTCAACTGACATTCGAGCTCCGACCGCAATTCGCTCAGCCAACGATGTAAAGAGATCAAACAAAACTGAATCTTTCGGTGTAAATGACATTAACAACTCCTTTGGATATCTCGATATCAACTCGGCGAACTTCAGATTGCCCGCTTCACATGGCACAATCTACCCATGACTAACTTCGAACTTGTACTCCTGCGACACGGAGAATCTGAATGGAACGCGAAAAACCTCTTTACTGGCTGGGTCGATGTCCGATTATCAGGCAAGGGTGAAGCTGAGGCCCGTCGCGGTGGTTCGATGTTGGCAGAGCGTGGCTTACTGCCCGATGTAGTGCACACATCATTGCTACGTCGCGCGATCCACACATCGCAATTAGCTCTTGATGCATGTGACCGTCACTGGATTCCAGTAAAGCGCTCATGGCGTTTGAATGAACGTCACTATGGCGCATTGCAGGGTAAGGACAAGGCACAGACCTTGGCACAGTACGGCGAAGAGCAGTTCCAGTTGTGGCGCCGAAGCTTTGATGTTCCACCTCCACCAATTGATGACAATGATGAATTTAGCCAGGCAAAGGATGCGCGTTACGCCGATTTAGGCGCAGCAGCACCAAAAACCGAGTGCCTCAAGGATGTAATCACCCGCATGCTTCCGTACTGGGATGAGTCAATCGTTCCGGATCTCAAGGCGGGCAAGCGCGTCTTGGTAACCGCTCACGGAAACTCTTTGCGTGCTTTGGTTAAGCACCTTGATGGAATTTCTGATGCTGATATCGCAGGATTAAATATTCCTACAGGTATTCCTTTGTACTACAAGCTGGATGAAAACTTTAAGCCAGTTGTAAAGGGTGGAGAGTATTTAGATCCCGAAGCTGCAAAGGAAGCGATCGCGGCTGTAGCAAATCAGGGTAAGAAGTAACCCTTACTTAGCTGCAGTAGCTGTAGGTGTTGGTGATGCTGTTGTTGTCGCCAAAACCGCACCCGAAGTAATTCCTGCATACTCATCCTTGTTCTCACGAACAATGACATCCTCTGAAATCTCGCCAGCGCGAGCAAAGAACATTGTTACGCGAACATAAGTTCCAGGCTTTGCACCAAAGCCAGGAAGAACAGCTTTAGCGTTTGCGCGTGGACCTTCAAAGATAATTGGCGAGTTCTTAGGCAGATTGTTCTTGCCTGTGTACTGCGCGACGGTGCCGTTAATTGCTACACCCAGCAAAGCATCCTCATTATCTGAAGCGCTCACTACTGTTCCAACTAGAACACCTGTACCACCCTCTGCAGCAACCACTAGAAGGTTAACTACACGGATGTTGTTCTCAGTTGAAATGATTGAGGCTTCAGCGCCATCAGTTACCT
>CAYNYE010000124.1:0-3062 GCA_964401345.1 uncultured Candidatus Planktophila sp. | reverse complement strand
TTACGCCTGAAACCATGCAAGAAGAGGCTAAATGTCCCACCAAATCGTTGCTAGGGGACGTATCTCAGATGGTGGATGGTTTTCGAGGAATTGCCTTACCTCAGGCTCTCGTGACTCTGGCAGACAAAGACGAATGCGGGTAAATCGCACAGCATCATCCAAATTTCTTTCTTGTCGTAGTTTGCCATCCCACAAATGAAGGTGTGCATTGATTCCCATCTCCCCTAATACATTCTTTAAATCTTGGGGTGTCGGGTTTTCTGGGCGATCTAGTTTCCAGAAATACTTCCAAGCGTCAGATAAGTTGGAAAGCGGATGGTGTTGTGGCATCTCGAGCACAACTCTCTTGCGTGCATGAGAGCTCATCGCATTTATAAATGGAACTATCTCTTGTACGTTATAAACAACATGATGGGCTACTACAACATCTGCAACTTCGACATTCTTTTCAACTGCTGGCCAGAAGCCTTCATAAACTTTTGAATCAATGTTGCGTTGATTAGCATTGTCTGTGAACATATCGAGCATTTCGCTTTGATGATCCACGCCAATTACAAGTGCAGCTTTGCTACCCATTGCAAACGCTGCAATTCCCCCACCACAACCGATATCTAAAATACTCCCGCCTTCAGGTAGCGCATCGAAAGCTTTTTGATGCGAAGGGTTCAGGTCGATTAATTGTGGAATTTGAAAAAGTACCGGCGGATGTATCCAAGGCGATTCAGGAGCTTGATCAATAATCTCTTGAGGAATTGACCAAGCTTCTAAATCAGATTTCCACTTTTGAGATGCGATCATTTCTTAGCTGCATCTGCAGCTATTTCCTTTCGGATTTCATCCATATCGAGTGCTGATACCTGAGAAATCAGATCGTCGAGAGCAGATCCAGGAAGTGCACCTGGTTGGCTAAACAATAAGATTCCATCACGGAAAATCATTAATGTTGGGATAGATGTAATTCCTGCAGCGGCGGCAAGAGATTGCTCTGCTTCGGTATCAACCTTTGCAAAGGTTAGATCGGGATACTTATCAGATGCAGCTTCATAAACTGGGGCAAATGAGCGGCAGGGTCCACACCAGGCGGCCCAGAAATCAACCAGAACTGTTCCTTCTTTAAGAATTAGCTCCTCGAATTGCGCCTCTGTCACATTAATTGCTGCCACTTTTTTCTCCGTTCACTTTATTTGTTGTTTGAAAAGGCAATGAGCATGAATACTCGTTGTTAAGGCGCATCCGTAGTGAGAACATCAAAAGGGCGATGCCTGCCAGCGCTAAGTAAGGTTGTATTGGAGCGAAGTATTGAATTGCGCCTGAGTATCCCAGCGCAATCAATGCTATTTTATTACAAACGGGACATCCAACGGCAAAGAAAGAAAGTAATGCCCCAGCACTTCCGACCTTGAGTTGTTTGGGATTGTCATCTGAGAATTCGTTTTTAACGTAAGTCGCTGTCAACAATCCACTTAGCACAGAGGTAATTACAATTACAGTGATAGACCAATCGGTTACCGCTATTTCGCGACCGAAAATAGGATTCTTAACAACAGCGGTCGGTAATCCAATGACAAAGTAGGTTAACAATCCGACAGTTGTAGCTACGAACCAACGTTTTGCACTCCAAGTTAGTAAGGATGTAAAGCAATTAGGCACTTTTTCTCCCTAATAAACCAAAAACTCTTTGTTGATAGTCAATTGCATCTTCATGTCGATTTCTAAGCAATCGATCTTCGTAATTTGCTTTCACGACCATATTCATGGCCAAAGCAATAAAAGCAATTACAGAGACTAAATTAAAGTTGTTGATTAGCATTCCAAAGCCAAACATGAGTACACCTAAATACATGGGATGTCGGAACCACCTATAGATGCCCACAGTGATTAGTGGAGCACCTGGCTTTGGAATGGGTGAGACCCGAAGCGAGGGACGCAAGGCAATGTATGCAAAGGCAAAAATAGTTAATGCAACTAAATACAGAATCGCAGAGAGCCAAACAAAACTCGCTGATTCAACAAGTATCGCCCCAGCTGGCTTTAGGAATAGAAATCCTAAGAGGCCAAACTGGAGCGTAACGAGTGCTTTTGCTTTAAGAATTACTTCTTACCAAACATTTTGCTGAAAAAGCCTGGTTCCTTAGGGTCATTTGCATGTCCCTGGCAACGGTCCTTCTTCGAGACGCCCTTAAGGGCAATCTCAATATGTTGACCACAACCTGACCAAGTTGGCTTTCCGCATTTACGGCATGTAGTTCTACTGCACATTTTTCTTCCCTTTTCTCCTATTTACTCGCCGCTGGAGAGTGACTCCATGTGAGGTAACCGCCATCTAGATTTACTGCATTAAATCCGAGCTCCTTCAAAAGCATCGATCCTGTGTGACCTCGTAAACCAACCTGACAGTTCACAAGAAGATTCTTATTCTTAAGCTCTGAATGACGATCTCGTATTTCATCCACTGGGATATTGATTGCCCCAGGAATCATTCCGCGCCCGCACTCTGCGACTGAACGAACATCAATAAGTTCATAACCTTTGTCACGGTACTCATCGATCTCGCTCCATTGAGCAACCTTTGATACGCCAGAGAAAACATTCTCGGCAACATATCCCAACATATTCACTGCATCTTTAGCTGAACCAAAAGGTGGGGCATATGCCAATTCAAGATCTGCAAGCTCTGGAGCTGTTATTCCTCCACGCATTGCAGTTGCAATGACGTCGATTCGCTTATCTACACCTTCAACACCGACTCCTTGTGCGCCAAGGATCTCGCCTGTCTTTGGATCAAAGATTAACTTTAGAGTCATTTGCTTCGCATCTGGATAGTAGCCAGCATGTGAATTTGGATGAATATGAATTGCTTGGTGAGGTCGATTGGCTGCTTTAAGCCGCTTTTCATTCCAACCCGTTGTCGCGATCATTAAATCAAACACCTTCACGATCGCTGTTCCAATTGTTTTTACTGGACGAACCGTTAAACCACAGATGTGATCCGCAACCACGCGACCATGACGATTAGCCAAATTGGCGAGAGGAACAAGAGTTGCATTGCCATCTAACGCATC
>CAYNYE010000123.1:0-3120 GCA_964401345.1 uncultured Candidatus Planktophila sp. | reverse complement strand
GCGGGGCAGCCTGAAGTACCTGTCGTACAAGGCTGAAGGGCTGCTTACTCACAGTCGTAATTCAACCGTAATGGACTGACGAATCAGGGATATCGCGCTCAGAATGAGTTGGACTTTCTTTTGAGGGCGGATTTTTGGAAAAGAAAAAGGCCCGCGTTAAGTGATTAACACGAGCCATTTTCAGAAGAATCAAAAGGGTGAAGCGGAGAAAAGTTGATGCGGTTTTCGCAGCTAGCCCTTTTGATTCTCTTAATGCTGATTAAGCGTTTAAGTTCGCCTTCTTCTGACGAGAAGTCGCACGTGCGCGCTCATTCTGATCAAGAACAACCTTACGGATGCGAACAACCGCAGGTGTTACCTCGACGCACTCATCTTCGCGACAGAACTCAAGTGCACCTTCCATGTTGAGCTTCTTAGGCGGAATCAAACGCTCTGATTCATCAGTACCTGAAGCACGCATGTTAGTTAGCTTCTTTTCGCGAACACAGTTGACATCCATGTCATCGGAACGAGAGTTCTCGCCGATAACCATACCTTCGTAAACCTCATCTCCTGGCTCTACGAAAATAGTTCCGCGATCCTGTGTTCCATAAAGAGCATAAGAAGTAACTGTTCCCATACGGTCTGAAACAAGTGATCCAGTTGCACGAGTACGAATATCTCCGTACCAAGGCTCGTAACCATCAAATACGTGGTGTAGCAAACCAGTTCCGCGAGTTTCAGTTAAGAACTCGGTACGGAAACCAATAAGTCCACGTGATGGAACCTTGTAATCAAGACGGATCCAACCGGTTCCGTGATTAACCATCTGCTCCATGCGACCCTTACGAAGCGCCATCAACTGAGTAAGAACACCTAAGTACTCTTCAGGTGCATCAATTGTTAAACGCTCCATTGGCTCATGAACCTTGCCATCAATCTTCTTAATAACTACCTGTGGCTTACCAACAGTTAGTTCGAAACCTTCGCGCTTCATGATTTCAACGAGAACAGCAAGCTGTAGCTCTCCACGTCCCTGAACTTCCCATGTATCTGGGCGATCAGTATTGAGAACGCGCAATGAAACGTTACCGACGAGCTCTGCATCAAGACGGCCCTTAACCTGGCGTGCAGTAAGCAGTTTTCCGCTCTTGCCCGCTAGTGGAGATGTATTGATACCGATAGTCATCGAAATCGATGGCTCATCAACTGTAATAAGTGGAAGTGCGTGTGGATCTTCAAGATCAGCAAGGGTTTCGCCCAAAGTGATTGTCTCGATACCGGCAACCGCGATGATGTCTCCAGGGTGCGCCTCAAGTGCTGGAACGCGCTCAAGTGCTTCTGTAATCAAGAGCTCTGAAATCTTTACGCGCTCTTGAGTTCCATCGGTCTTAATCCATGTGACGTTCTGACCCTTTTTAATAACACCTTCGCGTACGCGACAAAGTGCAAGACGACCCAAGAATGGAGATGAATCAAGGTTTGTGACGTGTGCCTGCAATGGAGCACCTTCGTGATAAATCGGTGCAGGAATTGCAGAGAAGATAGTATCAAACAAAACATCTAGGTTTTCTTCTTCTGGCATTCCACCATCTGCAGGACGCTTCAGTGATGCACGACCTGCCTTAGCTGATGCATACACAACAGGGAACTCGATCTGCTCTTCATTTGCTCCAAGATCAAGGAAGAGTTCGTACGCTTCATCAACAACTTCAGCGATACGTGAATCGGGACGGTCAACCTTGTTGATCAACAAAATAACTGGAAGATTCTTTTCTAGTGCTTTACGCAAAACGAAACGTGTCTGAGGCAATGGACCTTCTGATGCATCCACCAACAAGATAACGCCATCAACCATTTCAAGTCCGCGCTCTACCTCGCCACCGAAGTCGGCGTGGCCCGGAGTATCAATGATGTTAACGATTGTGTTGCCGCGCTTAACAGCGGTGTTCTTGGCAAGGATCGTAATTCCCTTTTCGCGCTCAAGATCCATTGAGTCCATCATGCGGTCCTGGCCTTCGCCCTGAACCTTGTGTGATGCGAATGCGCCGGATTGCCACAACATGGCATCAACCAGTGTTGTCTTTCCGTGGTCAACGTGAGCAATGATCGCTACGTTACGCAGATCTTCGCGCTTCTTTTCAGGTAGATCCTTTAGGTGTGCTTGCTTCTTAGACATTGAATCGGAACTCCACTACATCTCCATCGGCCATTACATATTCCTTGCCTTCCATACGAACCTTGCCCTTAGCTTTCGCTTCAGCCATAGATCCTGCGGCAATGAGATCTTCAAAGCTGACGATTTCAGCCTTAATAAATCCCTTTTGGAAATCTGTATGAATAACACCAGCGGCCATGGGTGCGGTGTCACCTTTGTGAATCGTCCACGCGCGAGCTTCCTTTGGACCTGCAGTTAAATATGTCTGCAATCCCAAAGTATCGAAACCAACACGTGCCAAGGTTGCAAGACCTGGTTCTTTCAAACCAATTGATTGCAACAATTCCAATGCATCCTCATCACTGAGTTCTGCGAGCTCTGCTTCTGTCTTTGCATCCAAGAAGATCGCTTCTGCTGGCGATACCAACGCCTGCAACTTTGCCTTCAACGCTTCATCATTTAATTCAGCGGCATCAACATTAAATACATACAAGAAAGGCTTTGCGGTTAATAGGTGAAGCTCCTGCAAAAGTTCAAGATCGATCTTGCTCTGCGACAAAGGCTTTCCAGATTGCAACCAATCATTGGCGGCCTTTACAGCTTCAAGGACTGGAGCCTTTTCCTTTTGAATACGAACTTCTTTTTCCAGACGAGGAATCGCTTTTTCAATTGTCTGCAAATCTGCGAGCGCTAATTCGGTGTTGATTGTTTCCATATCTGACGCTGGATCGACGCGACCATCGACGTGAACTACATCGCCATCATTAAAAACACGGATGACCTGACAGATCGCATCGGTGTCACGAATATTTGTAAGGAACTTGTTGCCAAGACCGGCACCTTCAGATGCGCCCTTTACGATTCCAGCGATATCTACAAAGGAGACAACAGCTGGAAGAAGTTTTTCTGAACCAAAGATTGTCGCGAGCTTGGCTAGGCGCTCATCCGGCACTCCCACCATTCCCACATTGGGCTCGATGGTG
>CAYNYE010000122.1:1727-3143 GCA_964401345.1 uncultured Candidatus Planktophila sp. | reverse complement strand
ATCTAAGAATGGCCGCGCTGGAACAAAGAAGCTCTTCCCCTTAGGTGATCTCCAAAGACATGAGCCATCCGGGTTGCTTTCTAAACTCCATCCACCATGCGTCTTCATTCGATGGTGACGACGACACAGCAACCCGAGGTTTGCGGGATTTGTTTCTCCGCCGCTTTCCCAACTTTGGGCATGATCAATATCGGAACTTTGCCCGATTCGCCGGCATCCCGGAAAACGACAGATTCGATCTCGCGCTAATAAGAAATCAACCAACTCTTGGGGAGGTGTGTACTTTTCGCGACCAAAATCTAGAAGATTTCCAGTAGCAGGATCACTGATGAATCTTTGCCAGTTGCCATCAGCTGCAAGTCGACGGGCAACCGATGCTGGAATCGCACCGTATCCAGCAAGCTGTCCTGGATTTTCCGCCAGTCCTAATAAAGTTGGAAGGTCGATAGCAACGCTAATCGTGATTGGGCGACGGTGAGTGCGAACATCATCCGCCATTGAAGCCAAAGCCTGAGATGCAATAAAGGTGAGAGCATCTGCACGCTTCATATCAGCGGAGAGCATCGACCACTCTGATTCATGGTGAAGATTGTGCTGAGGACAATTGTTTGAACTAGCAATAACAGCACCTTCTTGATCAACGCATCTACAGGATTCTTCTTCCCGATTTCTCTTCACAATAAAGGCTTCTATTGATTTCATCACCGTTTGAGCATCCTCGGCAGGCAAAATTGCAACAACAGTGGCCATTCCATCTGCCTCTGGATAACAGGACACTCGACGTGAATCACGGGCGCGATCAACGATCTCTTCAAACTCTTCAGGTGCAAGCTTTGCGATAGTGGTCTTAACCTTTGTCGCAACTTGCCCCGGGGTATGAAACTCGGCGTGCGCCAAAGCGGTTTGTTCAACACGGAAAACAGCCTCATCGCTTAAACCATTTCGAATTGCGGTTGCCGTTTCCTTTGCAATAACTGTTGCATGTGCCGCTGAAATTTCACCGGTAGAGAGTGCGGAAATTGTGTTGGGCAGATGACTGACCAACACTCGTGCAACATCAATACGATTCTGTGCAGCGGTTGGAGAGAGCCGAAGAGCGGTTGCAACATCTTCACGCTCTTCATCATCTACCGCACCAAAAATTCCGCCACCCTCATCTGCGACCTCTCCTGCAATAGCAACCAATGCCTCTTGCTTCAGTGCGCAGATCCAAGACTCTTGACGATCCAGTGCCGCTAAGTAATCTAACTTTCCCGCCTCGCCCAGAGAGCGCGGATCAATTTGAATCAATTCGCCAAGGGTCTTATATCCCGGAATAGCACGCAACAGCTCGGCGACCTCAATATCGAGGATCTCTCGAGGAACTCGTAGCGCGGTTGTCATGCACCGAACTATTGATCCACCCGCTGACAGATT
>CAYNYE010000122.1:0-1627 GCA_964401345.1 uncultured Candidatus Planktophila sp. | reverse complement strand
TCTTGTATCTCCGTTGGCGCACCATGGACATCAAGAACCTCATGCGCAGCAGGCTTAACATCCCCGCCCAACTTCGAACCTTCACCACTGCGATTCAGTGGTGCCTTTGGCTTCGCATCCTCCTTGTAAATCGCTGGAATTGAGCCCAATAGACCCTTTTGGAAATCCTCAAACGCCTGCAGAACTTCGCGCTTTGTATTCATAACAAAGGGCCCCATCCAAGCAACAGGCTCTTTGATTGGCGCGCCACCAAGAATGAATAGCTCTAGCTCTGGAGAACGTGACTCCTGCTGATTTGCAGCGCGCACAACAATTGAATCGCCATCTGCAAAGACTGCAAGCTGTCCTGCTTGTACCGGACGTGCTTCATCCCCAACAAATCCGTAACCACTCATTGTGTACACAAGTGCGTTGTAATCCTTGCGCCATGGCAAGCGAAGCTCTGCACCAGGTGCAACAGTTGCATGCAATAAAGTAATTGGAGTCTGAGTTGATCCTGGCCCAAAGTGTCCATCAACTTCACCAGCAATAACGCGCAACAAAGTTCCACCATCTGGTGTTGTTAACAGTGCAACATCCTTCGCACGAACATCCTGATATGCAGGAGGTGACCACTTCTTTGCAGCAGGCAAGTTAACCCACAACTGGAATCCGTGGAACAAACCACCTGACATCACCAAACTCTCTGGTGGAGTTTCAATATGCAGAATTCCGGCGCCAGCTGTCATCCATTGTGTATCGCCATTTGAAATCGTTCCGCCACCACCATTGTTATCTTGGTGATCAAAGATTCCATCAATAATGTAAGTAACGGTTTCAAAACCGCGGTGTGGGTGCCATGGAGTTCCCTTTGGCTCACCTGGTGCGTACTCAACTTCACCCATTTCATCTAAGTGAATGAATGGATCAAGCTCTGCAAGATCTACACCTGCAAATGCACGACGAACTGGAAAGCCTTCGCCCTCGAAACCTTGTGGCGCAGTTGTAATGCTCTTTACCTTGCGTGCACGAGCACCAGGAAGTTCGCTGACGCGAGGCAATACGGTGATGTCGCTGACGGTTACTGCAGGCATTTAAGGCTCCTTAGTTCAGAGCCTCAGATTAATTGAACTTTCAACTACCTGCAACCTGAGGCTTTCCTTGTAAAGCAGTTCTTTGAAATCCAGGGCCTTTATGAAATCGGTTGACGCTCATACCTTTGGACGCTTTAGACAAAGATACGATTTCTACGAACTCTTTACTTCGAAAAGCTCTTACAGGGCCTTCAGTGCAGAAACGACCTTGGTTAATGAAGCCTTGGCATCGCCAAAGAGCAACATCGTCTTTGGATCGTACAAAAGTTCATTTTCAATGCCAGCAAAACCTGGGCGCATAGAACGCTTCAGGAAGATGATGTTGGCTGCATGGTTAACCTCAAGAATTGGCATTCCATAGATTGGGCAACCAGGAGTCGTCTGCGCTGCAGGGTTCACAACATCGTTTGCACCAATAACGATCGCAACATCTGTTTGACCAAAGGTTGGATTAACTTCATCCATCTCAGCTAATTGATCGTATGGAACATTTGCTTCAGCAAGAAGCACGTTCATATGTCCTGGCATACGACCCGCAACTGGGTGAATTCCGT
>CAYNYE010000121.1:0-3178 GCA_964401345.1 uncultured Candidatus Planktophila sp. | reverse complement strand
CTCACCGCCCACATTAGTTTTCTTAGAACTTTCTAAACTCATTTCTTGATAACGCATCAAGGTAAAAGAGGCGTGAATTCGTACCTCTTCGTTTTCAGACTCAGATGCCTGCTTCAGAGGATCAATAATTACATCGCCAAGTGTGCAAAGAAATCGTGTCAGATCAAACTGTAAATCTGAATCTCCACGTCCGAGCTGACTTACCAATACTTGAGTAAGTGCTGGTTTTTCCTCGTCGGGAACCAAGACGGATGCGGCACGCCAAGCGGTCACAGCAACCTTGTCCAATGGATCAAAGTGATGTTCATTGGTTATCAATGAGTAGAACTGTTTGTCACCGATTTTAGACAATGTATGGAGGGCCTGACTTTTTGCTTGAGAATTTTCAGAGTTCAATTCAGATTTAAGTCGTTCTACAACTTTGCCAATGTCATGACGCATTAGCGCCCATGACAGGGTGTCTCTGACGAAAAAATCTGATTCATGTGCGCATTGAGTAACAAGCACTTCAATATATGAATCTTCTGGATATGTACCGGCGGCTAGAGCTGCTTGCAAGCGCACAGACTTGTCTGGTGATTCCAGAAGCGCTTTAAGAGTTGCCACGTGAAAACGCTATCAGGCTCTCGACTACAGTTGCCTCCATGAGTCAGAAACACCACCCACTACAAGCATTGATGACATCGCATTCAGGCATGCGACGGATGCTTAATGTCTGGCCACCATTTCTATTTTCTGGAATCTCTATCCTGGAAATATCTAAGGATTTTCGTCACGCAAAGGTGCGACTGAAGAAAAAGGCGTTGACCTCAAATTACGTTGGCACCTTATTCGGTGGTTCTCTCTTTGCGATGACCGACCCTTTTTACATGGTGATGATCTTGAAGAATCTTGGTAGCGATTACATCGTCTGGGATAAGCGAAGCGAGATTGAATACGTTTCCCCTGGCAAGGCATCGGTCTTTGCTGAGTTCAACCTTGGTGATCTCGAACTTGCTGAGATCAGGCGCGAAGTGGAAGCAAATGGAAAATATCTCAAATGGTTTGAAGTCGATATCAAGACTGGCGATGGCACCGTTGTGGCGATAGTTAAAAAGCAGATTTATGTCAGGAAAAAGTAAGGGAAAGGCACAACACCACCTTTATTTGGTTTTCACTACCTGCTGACCTAAACTTAAGACACACTTACATAAGCGGTCAGGAGAAATACAACAATGAAGGCATCTCCAAGCGACCAGCGTTCGATTTTAGACATTGCTCGATTTGATCAACAAGCAACTTCACTGCGCCATAAGGCTGCAAACCTTCCAGAGCTGGCCGAATTAGCAAGCACAACGATTAAGGCAAACAATGCTCGCGATCTTCGGATCGCCGCAGAAACTGAATTAAGCGATGTGAAGCGCGAGCTCGCTCGTGCCGAAGGAGATGTAGAACAAATCGTTTCTCGTATTACACGGGATGAAGCAAGACTTAATGGTGGATCAGCATCCCCCAAGGAGCTCGAACAGTTACAGCACGAAGTTGGAACATTAGGTGCACGTCGTGCCGAGCTTGAAGAGGTTGAGCTCGAGATCATGATGCGTGTTGATGCAATTAATGAGCGAATTTCAACCCTCAGGGCAGAAGAAGCTGAGCTCGCTGCGGTTATTGCCAATCTTGAAATTCGAAAAGAGAATGCATTAACGGTTATTCATAATGACTTAGATTTAGTAACCAAGGATCGCGCTGAAACTATTCAAGGAATTGAAAAGTCACTTGTTGATCTATACGAAAAAATCAGAGAAACCACTGGTGGGGCTGGCGCAGCTGCACTATCTGCTGGTTCTTGCACAGGGTGCAATCTTTCAATCAATGCGGTCGAACTAAAGCGCGTATCAGAGCTATCTGATGATGAAGTTGTGCGCTGCGAAGAGTGTCGCTGCATCTTGGTGCGCGGAGTTTAAGTGGCTCGCCATTTCTTACTGACCGCCGATGGTGGATCTCGAGGCAATCCTGGTCCTGCTGGCTACGGATCTGTAATCACTGAAAATGGAAAGATCATTGCCGAGTTGTATGACTTTATTGGCGTTGCTACCAACAATGTTGCCGAATACAGCGGATTAATTGCTGGCTTAACCGCCATTAATGAGATTGATCCAACTGCAACTGTAGATGTGAAGATGGATAGCAAGTTAGTTGTCGAACAAATGTCAGGTCGTTGGCAGATCAAGCATGCCGATATGCGAGTTCTTGCTCAGTCGGCACGCTCTGCTCACAATCCATCTCTGGTTTCTTACACTTGGATACCTCGTGATGAGAACTCACATGCTGATCGCTTGGCAAATAAAGCTTTGGACCAACAATCTGGTGGTGGGGAAGTTGTTCAAACTCAGCAGAATTATTTGACAGAGCGTTTGCTGTCAGGCGAAAAAGCAACAACCATTTATTTGATTCGCCACGGCGAAACTATTTTGACACCGTTTAAGAAGTTTTCAGGTGATGGACCATTAAATCCCGAACTGACTCACATTGGTTTAGAGCAAGCAGAAAAAGTTGCGGCAGCGGTAGCAAAACTTAACCCTGAAGTAATCATCGCCTCGCCGTTGAAGCGAACAACTCAAACCGCAGAAGCCTTATCTCGTGCGACGGGACTTCCAATTACTTTTGAAGAGGCATGGATCGAGTGCTCATTTGGAATTTGGGATGGACTTTCAATTGATGAAGTAAAAGAAAAGTATCCAGCTGATTATCAATCGTGGATCTCTTCAACTGGTTTTGCTCCACCACAAGGCGAGTCATATGACAACGTTGCAATTCGAATTGATGCTGCATTGAGTCAGATCGCTGCTGAATATCCAGGACAACGAGTTGCGGTAGTAACCCACAACGGCACCATCAAATCTGCCGCCAAGGTGGTTGTTGGAGCTCCGGCAGAATCGATCTTCCATATCGATGTATCCCCGTGTTCAATAACAACGGTCAGCATTTGGCCCAGCGATGGCCTACGAGCCCTAAGGACCCTCAATGAGCAGGGCCACCTTTACTAAATCTGACCGTTCCTGCGATCTCTCCGCTCAGCGGAATCTTGGGAAATGCTTAAAATTCACCTAGAGTATGACCACCCTTGGAGAGCACAGAGCTCTCCAATCCATGCAAAGACCCTCGTCGGAGCAGATTATTTAAAGGATGGTTTACATGA
>CAYNYE010000120.1:0-3194 GCA_964401345.1 uncultured Candidatus Planktophila sp. | reverse complement strand
AACCGCTGGATCGAATGGGGCGGTTGCGGAATGGTTAACCCAAAAGTTCTCGCAACCTGCGGAATCGACACAGATGTATACAGCGGTTTTGCTTTCGGAATGGGTCTAGAGCGAACTCTTATGGTCCGCCACGGAATTACAGATATGCATGACATCGTCGAAGGTGATCTGCGTTTCACACGTCAGTTTGGAGTTGGCCTGTAATGCGCGCTCCTTTATCGTGGATCAAAGAGTTTGTTGATATTCCTGCATCTGTAACAGCTGATCAAATCTCGGATGGTCTCATTCGTGTTGGTTTTGAGGTAGAAGAGATCATCTATCAAGGCGCGGATTTAACTGGTCCTCTGAAGTTCGCGAAGGTTCTCTCAATTGAAGAGATCACTGAATTTAAGAAGCCAATTCGTTACGTCGGACTTGACTGTGGCGAGGGTGAAACTCGGTATGTGATTTGCGGCGCGACTAACTTTGCGGTGGGGGATCTCGTTGTTGCTGCCTTGCCAGGAGCGATTCTTCCCGGCGATTTCAAAATCGGCGCACGGGAAACCTATGGAAAGACCTCTAACGGAATGATCTGCTCGGCTCGCGAACTCGGAATTAGCGAGGATCACGAGGGCATTATGGTTTTTGCCGAGGGCGAAGTAACGATTGGTGCAGATGCGATCGAAGCGCTCCAAATCAACGATGTCATCTTCGATGTTGCCGTTAACCCTGACCGCGGTTATGCATTGAGTATTCGTGGAATCGCACGCGAAGTTGCAGGCTCACTAGATTTGAAGTTCATCGATCCAGTTGATGCTTTACGCAACCTCAAATTTGAAGAAACCGGCAAAGGTGTCTCTGCGACAATTGGCGATAAATCTTCTGCTTCCGTTTTTTATCTGCGCACCCTTTCAAATTTCGATCCAAAGGCAACGACTCCAATCTGGATGCGTCGTCGCATTGAGAAAATGGGAATGCGCTCCATCTCCTTGGTAGTCGATGTCACTAACTATGTAATGCTCGAACTTGGTCAACCATTACACGCATTTGATAAATCAAAGATCAAGGGTGGGTTAACCATCAAACGCGCAGGTACCGCACAGAAGTTTAAAACTCTGGACGGTGTAGAACGTACATTGCATCCTGAAGATCTAATGGTCTCTGACGACGAGCAACCGTTAGCTCTGGCCGGAACCATGGGCGGTCTTTCATCAGAGATCACAGAGACAACAACTGAGATCGCTTTAGAGGCGGTTCACTTTTGCCCTGTATGTATAGCCAAGAACTCTCGACGTCACAAACTCTCTTCAGAGGCTTCACGACGTTTAGAGCGAAGTGTTGATCCTTCACTAGCCGAGTTTGCCTCTGCCCGGTTTGTTCAGCTTCTTACCGAGCATAGTTCAGCGCAACATGTGGCAACTGTGGTTGATGGTGAACCGATATATGCTCCATTAGTAACGATCGATCCAAACTATGTGTCAAAGACTTTAGGTTTTGATGTCCCTGCGGCAAAGGTTGCAGAGCTGCTTCGAGTAGTTGGCTGCGATGTTGATGAAAAGAGCTTCACCGTTGATCCACCATCATGGCGCGCTGATTTATTGACCGCTGCAGATCTGACTGAAGAGGTAGCCCGCATGATCGGCTACGACAAGATTCCATCAATTCTTCCTCCTCGACCTTTACATGCAACTTTGACACCCACTCAGAAGCGTCGCCGCGCAGTTGCAACTATGTTGGCTAGCCGTGGTTTGGCGGAGGTTCAGACCTTCCCATTTACCAATCAGGCGACGATAGATTCCATGGGATTTGTTGGAGAGCGCGCATCGACATACAAGGTTGCAAACCCAATGTCTGAAGAGTTTCCGCTGATGCGTGTTCATCTAGTTCCAGGATTAATCGAGGTCGCCCAGCGCAATATCAGTCGTGGTGCTAAGGATTTCGCAATCTTTGAGATGGGATCGATCTTCCGTAGCTCGCAGAAGTTAGTCCCTGCGGTTTCCCCAGATCTGTCTAAGCGACCAGATCAAAAGATTATCGATGAGATTTTTGCATCTGTTCCGACTCAGGGATATCACGTAGCTGGTTTACTTGTTGGAAAAATTGAAAATGAAAACTGGCAAGGCAAAGCACGTTCATATAATTGGCAGGATGCGATTGCTTATGCTCAAGACATTTTGGCGCTCTGCAATCTCGAATGGAGTATTGCTCGTTCGGATTTAGCGCCATGGCACCCCGGTCGATGTGCAGAGCTAATCGTCAATGGGAAGGCTGTTGCACATGCTGGCGAACTTCATCCCCGCATCGTTGCTGCATACGGATTACCTGAACGTTCAGTTGCTTTTGCGGTAGCCCTCAATGCACTTCCTGATTCAGCGCTGGTTCGTCCAACTACTGTGGGGACAATGCCTGCAGCGGTTCAAGATGTTGCTCTGATTGTTGATTCAACGGTCAGCGCGGCTGATCTTGAAGGTGCGCTGCGCGAAGGTGCGGGGGATCTGCTCGAGTCCATCACGCTCTTTGATCGCTACGACAAGATTGGCGATGGCAAGGTTTCACTCGCGTTCACTCTTGTTTTCCGCGCCTCAGATCGGACGCTTACTGGCGATGAGGTTTCAGCAATGCGTGAAGCGGCAACCGCGGTAGCGGCAGCCAAGTTTGGGGCGGTAGTACGTACCGCATAATTATGCATAAGATTGCATAATTATAGATAATCCTTTACCCTTAACCCATGAAAACAGCGGTTATCGGCGCAAGCGGTTATGCAGGTGGAGAGCTTTTACGTCTGCTCGCCATACATCCACATTTTGAGGTCACAGTTGTAAGCGCGCATTCGAATGCGGGGGAGCCGGTCACATCTGTTCATCCTCAGCTACAAAGTTATGCTGGCCGAAAATTCGTAACCGCAGACTCAATAGATTTTTCAGTGATCGAATTGGTATTTCTCGCGCTGCCACATGGCGAGTCAGCCGCTCTTGTTTCGAAAATTCCAGCCCATGTAAGAATCGTGGATCTAGGTGCAGATTACAGATTAGAAGATCCTGCGCAGTGGGAGAAGTATTACGGCGGCAAGCACGCAGGATCCTGGGTCTATGGTTTGCCTGAGCTAGTTGGTCAACGCGAGGCGATCAAAAAGGAAAGTAAGGTTGCAAACCCAGGTTGTTATGCAACTTCGATTTCGCTAGGAATTGCACCAGCAATCTCGGTTATCGATAGCT
>CAYNYE010000119.1:0-3207 GCA_964401345.1 uncultured Candidatus Planktophila sp. | reverse complement strand
TAAAAACAGTGCGTCGGGACATGGGGTAAGGATAGTTTGAAAACCCTCTGAGCGTGGCACGAGCCTAAACTCGGCGAGGGGTGGCACTGCTCACATTACTTAAGGTGCTGTGCAACCTCATCTGCAGCGGCCTTTCCATACGCCTCTTCAAAACGGGCAACAAACTCCCCCGCGGTAAAGCGATACTCCTGGGTGCCTAAGGTTTCGATGACATAGGTGGCGATTAAGGCACCTAGTTGGGCACAACGTTCATGGGAAAGTCCCCACGCCAGCCCTGCAATAAAGCCCGAACGGAAAGAGTCGCCTACACCAGTTGGGTCGGTCTTGGACTTTTCCTTGGGAACGGTTACTTGAACAAACTCGCCAGCTGCGCTTTCGACCTTTGCACCCTGAGAACCAAGTGTGACAACTCGGTACTTCACTCGCTCGAGAATCTCGCGATCGCTCCAACCCGTCTTTTGCATGGCGAGTGCGAGTTCGTACTCGTTGAGAAATAGATACGCCGCGCCATCGATCAGTAACTTAATCTCTTCGCCAGTCATACGAGCCATCTGCTGCGATGGATCTGCAGCAAATGGAATATCTAATTGGCGACATACCTCGGAGTGACGAAGCATCGCCTCTGGATCATCGGGTGAAATCACCATCATGTCCAAGCGCCCTGTCTTTTCCATGATGGGACTAAGTTCGATATTACGAGCCTCGGACATCGCACCTGGAAAGAATGATGCGATCTGATTGAGGTCCTGATCAGTTGTTACAACGAAATGTGCAGTGTGCAAAGTTGTTGAAACAAGTGCGTGAGATGTATCAACTCCGTGGCGAGTTAACCAAGCTTCGTAATCGGCCCAGTCTTTACCAACGGCAGCAATCAAAATTGGATTTAATCCAAGTACGCCCATTCCGAATGCGATATTTGCTGCGCATCCGCCTCGGCGAACATCCAGGCTATCGACGAGGAAGCTGAGCGATACCTTCTCTAAGGAACCTGCGACAAGTGAATCGGTGAACTTTCCCGAGAAAGTCATCAAATGGTCAAGACCTACCGAACCCGCTACACCGATTTTCATGTAGGGATCCTAATGTCTAAGTGTCAGTTACTCAGTTGAATGAATCGCCACATGCACAAGAACCTTGCGCATTTGGATTATCGATTGTGAAGCCCTGCTTTTCGATGGTGTCAACAAAATCGATTGTTGCGCCAGAAAGGTATGGATCTGACATCTTGTCTGTGATCACCTTTACTGCGCCAAATTCGCGGACGATGTCGCCATCCATATTGCGATCATCAAAGTACAACTGGTACTTAAGACCTGAGCAACCGCCAGGTTGGACAGCTACACGGAGGTTAAGGTCGTCGCGACCTTCCTGTGCAAGCAGGGCAGCAACCTTTGAGGCCGCTACATCTGTTAGAAGAATTCCTGTTGTCGCTGTTGCTTCAGTTGTCATTGTTGCTCTCCTCGATTGACTTCAGCCACAATCCTACTCCCCGACCACCTCTGCTGCGAGTCGAGCAGATTAAGAGTCGGGCTCTATAGTTGCCCTATGACTAGCAACGAAGGCAAAGGCCGCCCAACACCAAAGCGTAAAGAAGCTGAATCAAAGCGCAAGGTTTCTAGCTTGGCACCGATTGTGAGTAAAGATCAAAAGCGCGCATCGAAGGCACTTGCTCGACAAAATCGCATTGCTCAACGCGCTGCATACCTTCGTGGCGATGAAGCCGCGTTGCCAGCCCGTGATCGAGGTCCAGCCCGACGTTATGTTCGAAACTACGTCGACTCACGTCGTTCAATTGGCGAGTACTTCCTACCCATCATTTTTGTAGTTCTCGTACTTACTCTCTTCCCGATCGCTGCTGTACAAATTGGTGCAATAGCACTGATGTACGCAGTTTTGGTTACTGCGGTTATCGATGGCTTCTTTCTTTCTCGAAAGATTCGCAAAGCTGTTGAGAGTAAATTTCCAGGAACATCGACTAAGGGTCTAGGAATGTATGCGTGGCTTCGTTCAACACAGATGCGTCGCTTGCGTGCTCCGCATCCTCAGGTCAAGGTTGGCGATTCGATTAATTAAGCCCGAGGTTTCGGACTTTCATTTTTCTTAGGATCTCGCTCTGGAAGTTTTCCAAGAGCTTTATCAATCGCTTTCATGACATCAGCATCTAACTTAACCCCTGCTGCCTTCACATTTTCCTTTACCTGTGATGGCTTGGTCGCCCCCATAATTGCGCTAGAAACATTTGGATTTTGCAAAACCCAAGCGATTGCTAATTGAGACATGGTTAATCCCGCTTGATCAGCGATTGGCTTGAGATTTTGTACCGCCTCGAGCACTTCATCACGCATCCAACCCTTAATCATGTTTGCGCCGCTGCCTTTATCGGTTGCTCGCGAACCTGCTGGTGCCTTCTTTCCTGGCAAGTACTTACCAGTTAAAACACCTTGTGCCATCGGCGACCAAACGATTTGACCAATTCCTTCTTTCTGAGACAAAGGCACAACCTCTGATTCAATGACACGCCACAACGCTGAATACTGAGGTTGGCTAGAAACGAAACGGTTGTAGCCACGGGCATCTTGAATTGATAGAGCTGATTTGATCTGTGAAGCGTTCCATTCAGAAAAACCAATGTAGTGGACCTTGCCTGCGCGAATCAGATCATCAAAAGCGCTCAGTGACTCTTCCAATGGTGTTTCATAATCAAAACGGTGCATTTGATACAGATCAATATGATCGGTTTGTAAACGCTTCAATGAAGCGTTGCAGGATTCGATAATGTGCTTGCGAGACAAGCCGCGATCATTCTTACCTGGACCAGTAGGCCAATACACCTTTGTAAAGAGTTCATAGGACTCACGTCGAACACCCTTAAGCGCCTTACCGAGAACAACTTCAGCTTTTGTTCCTGCGTAAACATCGGCGGTATCAAAGGTTGTTATGCCTTGATTAAGCGCCTCCTTTACACATTTGATAGCTGCATCTGACTCAATTTGATTTCCGTGTGTGATCCAGTTTCCGTAAGAGATCTCAGAAACATACATTCCAGTACTGCCAAGGCGTCTGTATTCCATGCTTAGAAGCCTACGACTAGCGCGCCTAGTTGCCAACCCCAAACCATTGTGGTTTGGTTCGCTCACAACTACATAGCTCTACTAGTGGGGGAAGTTCGGTGAAAATCCGACGCTGACCCGCAACCGTAAATCGCCC
>CAYNYE010000118.1:0-3333 GCA_964401345.1 uncultured Candidatus Planktophila sp. | reverse complement strand
CTGTAAGGGGAGCCACACTGGACAAGCCATCAGAAATGATGGCTTTTTCTTTGTCTATCAGTGAGTTAGGGTAGTTGCACCTTTTTCATTCCCAAAATTCAATATAATTTTCTTTCAATATTGTAACTTTTTATGAGTTCATGCAACTTATATGCTAAATCATTTTAATTGAATTCATTGGCCGAGAAAGACTTTTTAGATGTTTTACGTCAGCATGAACGAATGATTCATAAAATATGTCATGTATATGCATCAGATATATCAACAAAAGAAGATCTTTTCCAAGAAATTATATTACAACTATGGAAGTCATTCAATGGATTTAGAAATGAATCAAAAATAAGTACCTGGATGTATCGGATTGCGCTTAATACCGCACTCACTCAATATCGAAAAGCTAAATCAAAAGTCCCCTTGAGTTTTATAGGCTTTGAATTCAAGGATATGATTGATAAAAATGATACTATTGACCAGCAAGAAAATGTAGATCTTTTATATAGTGCTATTAGCAATCTTAATGAAGTCGAAAAAGCAATAGTTATGCTTTATCTCGATGACAAAAGTTATGAGGAAATGGAAGAGGTACTAGGTATTAGTATGGGTACCTTAAGAGTGAAAATGAATCGGATAAAAGAAAAATTACGTCAGATTACTAAAACAAGTCAATATGGAACTTGAAAAGCTAAAAGAATTATGGGATGACTCTAATAATTCTTCATTGCCAATTAATGAAGAGGGATTAAGTAAGATTTTGAATCAGGACTCAAGGTGCCCAATTGCTTTAATTAAACGAAATCTGAAATTAGAAGTCCTCTTTGTGATTTTGTTTTATGGTTTTGTCATATGGCTAATTTCAAATCAAGTTGATTCAAATCTTTTATACTTTGATATTTTACTTCTTATCCTTGTTGGAATGCTTTTTTGTATTTATGCATTCTATAAGTACAAACTACTTAATAAAATGGAATGTGTGGCTTGTGAAGTAAAATCAAATCTCAATCTTCAATTGAATTCGTTAGAAAAACTGGTAAAACTTTATTTTAAGGTTGGCAATATCGGTGTAGTCTTTGTTTATCTGATTGCTGGTGCCATATCTTTTCTTGAAGCCAAAGACGATAAAGTTCAATTTCCACATGCATTAGAAATAATTATATTTCTCTCTATTGGCCTTATCATTGCAATTATAAATTATTATATCAGCCGCTGGTACATATTTAATCTTTATGGAAAGCATATTCAAAAACTAAAAAACATACTTTATGAAATGGATGAAACAGATTCAATGTAATCGAAAACTAGTATTTGTTTTTTTCTTTACACTCTGCTCGATGCAATCAATTGCACAGCGAGATAAAACAAATACACTTCTTTGGGAAATAAGTGGCAATGGCTTACAGCAACCCTCTTACTTGTTTGGTACCATCCATATGATTTGCAAAGAAGATTTTCTTATTTCCGAAATCGTAAAACAAAAATTCAATTCTAGTAAGCAAGTGTATCTTGAGCTTGATATGGATGATCCGCAGCTTCAGGTAACTATGATGAAGCAAATGCAACTTCCTGACAAAGAGACATTAAAAAATAAAATTGGGGAAAGTAGTTTTAAAAAGCTCAATTCGTTTTTACAAAAAGAAATGAATATGAATCTTGTTATGTTTGATAAATTCAAACCAATGATGGTAATGAGTATACTTGCGCAACGTTTGTTGCCATGTGCTAGTATGGAATCTTATGAAATATATTTTGTAAAAATGGCTAGCGAGCAGAAGAAAGAATTATTGGGACTAGAGAAAGTAGAAGAGCAGATTGGTGTATTTGATGCCATTCCAGATTCACTGGAGATTCGTTCAATTATGAATATGGTCAATGACTTTGAGTCCCATAAAAAAGAATTTTCTCGGATGTCTTCAATATACAAGACACAAGATTTAGATGCTCTTTATCAATTAATGGCTGAGTCTCCCGAAATGATGGGTAGTCAGGAATTATTACTAGATCGTCGAAATCGCAATTGGATACCAGTTATGGAATCTGTCATGAAGAATTCAAGTACTTTTTTCGCAGTTGGAGCTGGGCATCTTGCTGGAAGTCAGGGCGTGCTAGAACTACTTAGAAAGCAAGGATATAAGGTGAAAGGAATAAAATAGTGACCTCCTGCAAATTGACACGAAGTTCAACCCTTTAATTTCCTGATAGTCACATACTCAATCATCGCATTATAGTTGCATCTCTCATCAATAAGGGGAGCCAAACTGCACAAGGCGACAGAAATGTCGCCTTTTTTATTGTCCATCAGTGAGTTAGGGTAGCTGCATCTTTTGATTTTTCATTTTGAACTTTTTCAGAAAAGATGCAACTAAATACTTTTACTTGTTTTCTCAAACATCTTCTGCTTCAATCAAGTATAACTTGTTCCCAAATGTACAAAAGGGTACATCTTTTCAATTGAATTCAGACTTTTAGTTAAATTTTAGATATAAGTTTGGTTACAATTTGTAAATGAATGAAAAAAATAAGATTTGATTTGTCTGGCTACTACTTTTTTGGGTTGGTGTTTTTGGTGTTGCTGGGTTTTTGGCCTTCGTATTTTGCCAAATTTTTTAATGGTACCGCTAACTTTTCTTTCTATTTTCATTTCCATGCCACCATCCTCATTCTTTGGATGAGCGGACTTATCATACAACCAATCCTAATAAGAAAAAAGAAATTAAATACACATCGAGTAATAGGAAAAGTAAGTTATTTCATAATTCCACTTATATTCATCTCAATTTTATTGTTAACGCATAGTAGAATCCCACACAATGGTATAATTACTGACCAGGATTTAGGAAGTGCATTCAACTCATTTAAGGATTTGATAGTTTTGGGAGTTGCATTTTACATCGCAATTAAGTTCAAAAAAGATTATCAGTTACATGCTAGAGGAATGATTGTAACAGGACTAGCCTTCATTGAGCCGGCCTTTATTCGATTCACATTCCGAGTTATAAGTAATACTACTTTTGCTTACTTGACTACCATTTTCACTCTTTATGCTGTATTTCTATTTTTGATTTATAGGGAAAGAAATCAAAAAAGTGCAAGATGGGTATTCCCTTTTATTTTAGTCATGTATATGATTGCACATACTCTGATATTAACTGATTGTATTTATTTACCTATCTGGAGGGATATTGTTAAATGGTTTGCAAGTCTACCATTAACGACTTAATTTTCTAATGGTTATGAACTTATAAAGTTCCCCGAAGCTGCATCTTTCGTCTGTAAGGGGAGCAGATATAAAGATAAAAGGGTTATACTTTGATAGTATGACCCTTTTTTATTCATAAG
>CAYNYE010000117.1:0-3338 GCA_964401345.1 uncultured Candidatus Planktophila sp. | reverse complement strand
AGGCCATCCTTTAAATCAACTTTAACTTTCTTGACAATGCACTCTAAGCCAAAACTTTGTAACTGCGCTTTAACTTTTTCTGATTGTGCGCCAGATTGTTCTTGTAGTTGGTGATCAACAGTTACTCCAACAACTGTAATGACAAACTTTTTTGATTCGACAGAAAGCGCGTGAGCTAAAGCAAGAGAATCAGCGCCACCAGATACGGCAACCAAAACTGTGTCACCAGCTTCGTATTTTTCTAGCCAGGTGCGTACAGCATTTCGAACCGCTGGAACCGCTGTCGTCATGGCTTAACAGTACTGCTGGTTTAGACGCGACCACCAAATGGCATCAAACCCTTGATGCTGTAGATGTTTGAGTAGAGCAAGCCCCTGCCCTTTGAATTTGCTTCCCACATCATTCCGTTTCCAGCGTAAATCGTGATGTGGTGAATGGTCGAAATAGTTCCCTTATATGAATAGAACAGTAGATCGCCAGGAACTAGTTCCTTGAGTGAAACATGCTTTGTATAGCCTGAATACAAGGCGGAGTTAAGGCGATCCCAGTTTGGCCAACCTAAACCAGCTGATTTGTAAGCGGCGTACACCAATCCAGAACAGTCAAAAGTATTTGGCCCTTGGGTGCCCCACACATAAGGCTTTCGTGCAAGAACCTGAGCCTTGGCAAAGGCAACCGCCTTATCGCGCTGCGCTTGCGTAGTTCTAATTGTTGAACGGCCCTTGAAGCCACGGTCAGGCCACACATTCTTTTGTCCGCCAGTTTGCGCAGCAGTGCCCGCCTGACTTTCTTCAAGCAATGCAAGTTGTCGTTGTTGTTCTAGGGTCGTACGTATCTTTCGCGCACTCATTAATTGACGCATTAATTCATCTTGAACCTTTTGAAGTTTTGCTACTTCTTTGGCTTGTTCAGCCTTTGCATCATCTGCAACCTTTTTAGCTGCAGCTACCTTATCGGTGGCAACTTGCTGAACTGCACGTGCTTCATCAGCAATCTTCTTTGCCTTACGAGCCTCTTCTTCTGCAACTTTAAATCGCGCAAGTGCAACAGAGTTCTGTGCACCGAGTGTGCTGAGCGTTGACAGTTGATCTACTAAATCCTGTGGACCATTTGCACTCAGCAAAGGTTCGATGTCGGTGATGCTTCCACCCATGATGTAAGCATTTGCAGCAAGCTTTCCAATTGTCTTATGTGCTTCTGCTACAGCTGCAGCGGTTTCTGCCGCGTGTTTGGCTGCGATATTGGCTGCTGCGGTTGCAACCGCTAACTCTGCTTGTGCTTTTCTATAGAGCGCAGTTGCCGCATTTGCTTTGGCGGTAAGGGTTCTCAAACTTTGATTTGCAGCAGCTAACTTTTTTGCTTGTGCATCTGCTGCTTTTTTCTTCGCCGCTTCAACTTTCTTCGCGGCTTCAATCTCTGCCAAGGTTGGTTTTGGGGCTGCAACGGCAGGAACTGACGAAACCGCCAGACCCAGAATTACCGCAAGCGAAATCGCCCTAAAACTCTTTTTCACAATTAACCTTTCGGAGGGAAGGGCTCAAGAATAAATGCCCAACCTTGGAAAACCCTGTTTTTAGGTGTGAGTGTCCTTAATTAGCTACATCACGACGAACAAAGAGAATTGAAGCTATCAAGGCTCCAACCGCTACATATGCACCACCTGTAGCAAGAGCGTGAGAGTAAGTAACATCTGCACTTCCTCCCGAAGCGATGATCGTTAATTGTGATCCCGGCAACCAGGATTGAGTTGAACTCTTAACCGCTACCAGCAAATTCTCAACAATTAATAGCCACAGGACTCCGAATGAAATCGCGCTGATTGGAGAGCGAAGAAGTAGCCCAAGAACCATTCCAATGATTCCAAAACCAACGACAGAGATCGTTACATTGATAAAGGTTGTGTAAATGAACTCGATTCCTTGGCTCGAAAACCATAAATCTGTAGACACATCCACTGTTGGCGCAAGAATTACAGATGTTGCAATACTTACGATCGCCGAAAGCACGATCATTGCTAAAGCAAATAACTTCATTGAAATCAGTTTTCCAACCAAGATTTTCATACGACTTGGTTGGCGGACTAATAAGTTACGCAAAGTTCCGTATGTGTACTCCTGCGCGGTTTGAGCGGCAAAGACACATAGAGCAATGATTCCTAGGAATCCGCCCACGCTAGCAAAACCTTGGACTCCGCCACTTGCCAGTGCCAATACTTCGCGGCTAATAACTTGGCCACGATCGGCATTTCCTTGCGGTGAATCAATAAGTAAGTACAGAAGAGCCGAAAACAACCCGCTGAAAAACACAACTGCACCCATGGTGCCTAGAAACAATGTTGGACGACGCAATTTACGAAGCTCTGCTCTGACTACATTAAACATTACTTGTCCCCCGTCATTTCAAAAAATGTTTCTTCAAGATTAGGAAGCTGAGGCGCAAGCTGCGCCAGAGTTATTCCTGCATCAAATGCAGCCTTGTTGAGCACTGGTGCCCAATCCATCGGAGCCAAGACATGAACAGAATCATTTCTGATGACCGCATGGTGTCCAGATTTTTCTGCAATCTCTACGATGCGGGCTAAATCGGAGTGCTGTAATGATTTAGCGATGATGGTTGGTTGCTGCTTCGTCATAAGTTCGCCAATTGGACCTGCGAAAACGATTTCACCCTTGCGGAGCATCACGATGTGATCGCTAATGATTTCAAGCTCTGACAGAAGGTGTGAAGAAACAAATACAGTTGTTCCATCATTGGCCAGATCGCGAAGTAGTGCGCGTACCTCTTGAATTCCTTCGGGATCTAAACCATTTGTTGGTTCATCCAACATAAGTAACTTTGGATCTGGCAACAACGCCGCCGCGATTCCTAAACGTTGCTTCATTCCTAATGAATAAGTCTTGTACTTTGATTTTCCGCGTTCACCAAGGCCCACTTTTTCCAAGAGAGTTTGAACTCGCTCGACTGGAAAACCACCAAGACGTGCAAGCACCATCAGGTTTTCATGTCCTGACAACGCTGGATAAAAAGCTGGACCTTCAATCATCGCGCCAACACGGCTCAAATACTTTTCGGGGTGTTCGATTGGCTCACCAAGAATGTGACCCTGACCTGTAGTCGGTGTGATGAGTCCAAGAAGCATGCGCATGGTGGTTGTCTTGCCTGAACCATTAGGGCCCACGAAGCCACACACCGTACCCAGCGGTACTTCGAAGTTGATATGTGAGACCGCTAAGCGGTCGTCATACTTTTTGGATAAATCTGAGACTGAAATTGCAGTGTTGGACATGCCCCTTACTCTGCCACAATTAACCTATGAGCAAGCGACCTTGGGGGTACCA
>CAYNYE010000116.1:0-3342 GCA_964401345.1 uncultured Candidatus Planktophila sp. | reverse complement strand
CAAATGCAGCGTTTTCTGTGCGCTCCATTGAAAGCTTTTCAGGGTGATAGCTAAGACCTGGGCCAGTTGTGTTGATAATTGAGTAGTCATCACCACGACGCATGCGAATTGTTACTTCTCCAGTAACTGCTGATGCAACCCAACGCATGAGTGATTCACGAAGCATTAATGCTTGTGGATCAAACCAGCGGCCCTCATACAAAAGACGACCTAAGCGGCGGCCTTCTGCATGGTAATTAGCGATTGTGTCTTCATTATGAATCGCACTAATCAAACGTTCGTATGCGATGAACAGCAGCGCCATTCCTGGAGCCTCATAAATTCCACGGCTTTTTGCCTCAATAATTCTGTTTTCAATCTGATCTGCCATTCCGAGACCATGGCGTCCACCAATTGCATTGGCTTCCTTCATTAAATCAACAACGTCATCAAATGACTTGCCGTTGATAGAAACAGGGCGACCTTGATTGAAAGTGATCTTTACATCTTCGGTATCAATCTTTACCGCTGGATCCCAAAAGCGAACGCCCATGATTGGTTGAACTAATTCAACCGAGGTATCTAGATTTTCAAGGCTCTTTGCTTCGTGGGTTGCGCCCAAGATGTTTGCATCAGTTGAGTAAGCCTTTTCGGTGCTGTCACGGTATGGAAGACCATGAGCAACTAGCCACTCAGACATCTCTTTACGTCCACCTAGTTCGGTAACGAAATCTTGATCAAGCCATGGCTTGTAAATTCTTAAGTTTGGATTGGCTAGTAGGCCGTAACGGTAAAAACGTTCGATGTCATTGCCCTTGTAAGTCGAACCATCTCCCCAGATTTCAACTGAATCTGAGTGCATTGCGCGAACCAACATAGTTCCAGTAACCGCGCGACCCAAAGGTGTGGTGTTGAAGTACTGCTTTCCGCCAGAGCGAATGTGGAAAGCTCCACACGCAATCGCTGCCAAACCCTCTTCAACTAAAGCGTTCTTGCAATCAACCAGGCGTGAAATCTCAGCGCCGTATTCTTTGGCGCGACCTGGGACTGAATCAATATCTGGCTCGTCGTACTGGCCAAGATCTGCGGTGTATGTGCATGGAACCGCACCCTTGTCGCGCATCCAGGCAACCGCTACAGATGTATCGAGACCGCCAGAAAAAGCGATTCCTACCTTTTCACCAACTGGAAGAGATGCGAGGACCTTTGACATGTCCCAAGTCTAACGGATGTTAAGCGTGGAAAGTTTCTTCTCTAGTGCGGGCTTAACGCCCCATTGAGCGGTAATTTCTAGATATCTATCGATATCCAACTGCTCGGGCTTTGCGTCGGTCTTAACTGCACGAATCATCAAATTGCGTGGAGTGTGTTCTCCCCCGACAAATTCAATTACTTCAACACGATATCCAACAATTCTTAATAACTGAGCTCTGAATGAATCGGTGAGCAGATCCCCTAAACGTTCCTTCATCAATCCAAACTTCGTTAACGCACCCCACGGCTCTGGTGCAGCATCTATTTGTTTTTGAATATCGTGATGGCAGCACGGAGCAATCAGAAGAAGTTTTGCGCCACCGTTAACCGCCCAAGCAATAGCATCATCAGTTGCAGTGTCGCATGCATGCAGCGCGATAGCCACATCTGCATTTTCTGAAGTCGTCTTTGAAATCTCTTCTGCCTTAAAAGTAATTGTTCGAGTGATTCCGAGTTTGTCTGCAATCGCATTGTTGCGATCTCTCGAATCTGGACGCACATCAATGCCTGTGACGACAACTGGGATTCCGGAGTTCAAGAGAAATTGATGCGCAGCAAAGGTCAAGTAAGCGTGGCCACAACCAAGATCTGTAATACGTAATGGATTCTCTTTTGTAGGTTTATGAATCTGCCCAGCATCAATCGCTGCGTTAAGCGCCGGAGACAGCAAACGCAAAAACTCTTCTACTTGCTTGTATTTATCTTGGCGTGAAGGCTTGATAACACCCTTAGCATCTGCGATTCCAACTTCGCGCAAGAATGGATCATTAGAGTCAAGCAATCTGTCTTTTTTCTTGTCATGAGAAAGGTTTTGTTCTGACTGACGCTTTTCTATGTGGACTTGAGCATCTCCGCTCTTGGTGATTCGTATGGAGTACGCCTCGAAGGTGCTCTCTATTGTGATATTTGCATAACCGCTGTTCAAGAGTTGATCTACCTCAAGGGCCGAAGGCAAGAGATTTTTCGTTGTCGTGGCGCGTCCATCATTTTGCATTAGCTGAAGATTCAAAACGCCTTTGATCTCTACAGGCCGAAGATCGATACGTTCAAAATCTACGGTCATGTTTCTGCGGCGCCCCGAGAAAACGGCACGCACAAAGGTAGAGGTATCTAGGATTCTTGAGGCAGCTTCGTTAAAGGCCTCTTCTCGAGTTATTGGCATTGAATCAGCGTGGTGAAATTACCGCTGTGCCTTTTTCATGATCAAGGATCGTCAAGGTGTGATTTGGTAGTGACTTTGCAAAATCTTCTGCCAGTTTTCTCTCCCCATCACGATTTACATCGTCAATAATGATGGTGGCTTTTGCTGACAACTTATCTTTGAACTCTTTGAGCGCTGGATATCTAGCATCAGGATTCTTAGATCCTGGAGGACCATCAATAATGAGTAGATCAATCTTTTTCAAATCTTGAATAGTTGATACGTCATACCAATCCGAGCCATTTGCATATGGACGCAATGGAGCGATTCGAATATCAACACCACGGGTCTTATGCTCTTTCAACAAATCGCGAGTCTTGCCACCAAACTCTTCAGAGTTGTCGATGCTAACAACTTTGCGCGCACCAGACTTTGCAGTTACCAAAGTTGATACACCTGAACCAAGTTCGACAACTAATGACGGCTTAATCCTTTTAACGGTTTCAGATATAAGAAGCAACAAATCTGGTGATGCTGCCCAACTGCGTGTTGGAGGAATGGCTGACTTAAACTGCAGCAAATTGCTGAGCTGAATAAACGCTTCGGTTTGGCGGTAAGCAATCATTGAGCTCTTTTTGCTCTCAACTGATGCCTTGTGAATCTCTCGGGAAATCTGTTCACTCTTCTTTGAAACTTTGGCATGTAAGGCACGAAGCGAACGAATGCAATAAAGAGTTCCGAGCACAATTAGGAAAAGTAAGACCGAATAAAGGATTTCCATGCAATAAGTGTAAGGGCATGGATAAACGTTATAAAAGAGAAACATATGAGGGTTAGTTACACCCTTTTTACATTGTCTAGATATTGCCCAATCCGTAGCCTTTCTCCATGAAATCCTCGCCTTGGTGGAAAGAAGCCACTATCTATCAGATCTATCCACGGTCTTTTTTTGATAGCAATGGCGATGG
>CAYNYE010000115.1:0-3353 GCA_964401345.1 uncultured Candidatus Planktophila sp. | reverse complement strand
TCAATGCCTTCAGACAATATCGAACGTGCGATCAAGCGCGGGGCTGGCCTTGAAGCTGGTGCAAAGGACTGGATTACGATCATGTACGAGGGTTACGGCCCTAACGGCGTAGCGATCATGATCGAGTGTCTATCCGACAATAGAAATCGTTCAGCCTCCGAGGTAAAGGTTGCTGTAACTCGCAACGGTGGATCTATGGCTGATTTAGGTTCAGTTTCATATCTCTTTAACCGAAAAGGCGTTGTTATCGTTAAGAAGGATGGCAATCTCACCGAGGATTCCATCCTCGAAGCGGTACTTGAAGCTGGCGCTGAGGAAGTTAACGATCTGGGCGAAGCCTTTGAAATTGTCAGTGAACCGGTGGATTTAGTTCCTGTACGAACCGCTTTACAGACGGCAGGAATCGATTATGAGTCAGCTGATTCTTCATTCTTGCCATCAATGACAATTCCACTGGATGCCGATGGGGCAAAGAAGGTCTTTGAATTGATTGATGCGATTGAAGAGCTAGATGACGTGCAGAACGTCTACAGCAACTTTGATGTTTCTGATGAAGTTATGGCGAGCCTCGAATAGTCGCTTGATCATTCACCTTAGGCTTGAACTTTAGTAATCAGAGAAAGCACGAGGCGAACTATGAGAGTTCTGGGCGTTGATCCCGGTTTAACTCGTTGTGGAGTTGGCATCGTTGAAGGTGCGGTCGGTTCTCCGATCTCTCTGGTTGAAGTTGGCGTGATTCTGACTCCAGCTGAATCACCATTGGAGCAGCGATTACTTGATTTGGATCAGCAATTGTCGCAGTGGATTAATCTATGGAAACCAGATGTAATTGCAGTTGAACGAGTTTTTTCACAGCACAATGTTCGAACGGTTATGGGCACCGGTCAGGCTGCAGGAGTCGCATTGTTGATAGCGGCTAAGGCTGGAATTCCCGTCATGATGCACACTCCTTCAGAGGTCAAAGCCTCCGTTACTGGAAATGGACGTGCGAACAAAGTTCAGGTGGCTCAGATGGTGCAGAAGATTTTGAATTTAGAGTCGATTCCAAAACCAGTAGATGCAACGGATGCGCTAGCTCTTGCGATATGTAACATTTGGCGGGGAGCTGGCACTTCACGTCTAGCGCAAGCCGTAGCAGCCGAGCAATCTCGGTTGAAGAAATTGAGGTCCAAATGATTTCCCTTGTAACAGGAACAGTGAGGGCAATAAATTCAGACCGCTTAGTGGTTGAAATCGGGGGATTTGGTGTTTCAGTATTAGTAACCCCCGCAACTACAACACACGTTACGTTAGGTTCACAAATTCAGCTCTTCACCTCACTAGTTGTCCGTGAAGATTCGCTGACATTGTTCGGTTTTGTTAATGAAGAATCCCGGAGCTTATTTGAACTGGTTCAAACTGTTTCCGGAATCGGCCCAAAGGTGGCGTTGTCGATTCTAGGATCATTGACACCAGAGGACTTGAGCAGAGCAATTGCGCAGGAAGATATTGCTGCAATAGAAAAGGTTCCTGGTATTGGTCGCAAGGGCGCTCAACGACTTATCTTGGAGTTAAAGGGCAAATTGAGCGATTTATCTGCGACAGCTCACTATCAAAGCCATCAACCCGCCTGGCGAGAGCAATTAACAAGCGCCCTAGTCTCACTTGGTTTTTCACCTAAAGAATCAGACAGTGCAATATCAAATGTTGTCGCGACACTTCAATCTGATGGCGTAGATGCATCTGCTCTTGAATTAAGCGAACTTCTGAAACTGACCCTGGCTAGCGGAAAGAGTTCACGTGGCTGATGACCGTTTAGTTACTCCACAAATTAAGAGCGAGGAGTCTGCGCTTGAGCACGCATTACGACCAAAGTCTCTAAGTGATTTTGTCGGCCAGCATCGTGTTCGTGAACAAATCGATGTCTTGCTTACGGCAGCGCGCCATCGCAACTCACCAGCCGATCACATCTTGTTGTCTGGTCCTCCAGGTCTAGGCAAGACCACATTAGCTTTGATTTTGGCGAGTGAGATGAATGCACCTATTCGTATAACAAGCGGTCCAGCAATTACTCATGCTGGAGATTTAGCCGCAATTCTCTCTTCCTTGGTAGAAGGGGAAATTCTCTTCCTCGATGAGATTCATCGCTTGCCAAGACCGGCAGAAGAACTTTTGTATTTAGCGATGGAAGATTTTCGAGTGGATGTCATAGTTGGAAAAGGCCCGGGTGCAACCGCTATTCCGTTACAACTTCCTCATTTCACTTTAGTTGGAGCAACTACACGAGCAGGTTTGCTGCCAAGTCCATTGAGGGATCGTTTTGGATTTACAGCGCACCTTGATTTTTATAACGAGGATGACATCGCGCATGTTATTTCGCGAAGTGCCGAACTACTTAAGATCACAATAGATAAAGATGCAGTAGTCGAGGTAGCGGGAAGATCTCGAGGAACTCCACGTATTGCTAACCGTTTGTTGCGTCGCGTTCGTGATTTTGCCCAAGTGCAGGGGGCGGCAAGAATTTCACTGGGTGATGCCAAGTCGGCTCTAGAAATGTATGAAGTTGATGAGCTAGGACTTGATCGACTTGATCGCGCGGTTCTGATCGCCTTGATCGAACGGTTTAACGGGGGACCTGTGGGTCTTTCCACCCTGGCCATCGCAGTGGGTGAAGAGGTCGAGACGGTGGAGTCAGTTGCTGAGCCTTTCCTCGTCCGAAATGGCTTTATGGCCAGAACTCCGCGTGGCCGAGTGGCCACCGCGCAGGGATGGCGACATATAGGACGAACACCACCTGCCGAAATCGGCACGCTTTTCGACTTACCCGCATCTGACGCCTAGACTCTGCGCTTATGTCTACAACTAATAAGCCAATTAAGACGGCTTCCCGCCCAACACGTACTTTGGCGATTCTCGCCCTTGTTCTTGTTGCCATGGCAAGCCTTGTCTTCATCCAGGGATCTACTTCAGTTCGCTTAGGTCTAGACCTTCGCGGTGGAACTTCTGTCACCTTGCAACCTCGTATTGCTCCAGGTGATGAAGGAAAGGTAACCAGCGAAGCAATCGACCAGGCGGTATCAATTATCCGTCAGCGTGTTAACTCACTGGGTGTTGCTGAATCTGAAGTAGCCGCACAAGGTAGCGGAACTAATCGACAGATTGTTATCTCTGTTCCTGGTGAAAATGGTCGTCGTGTAGTTGACCTAGTTGGACAGACCGCAGAGTTACGTTTCCGTCAGGTGCTTGCATCTGCTTCAGGAATTCCAGCGGCTGCAGATGCAGCGGCTACACCAGCTGCAGGAGTAAGTGCTGAAGTGAATGCAAAGTTTGCTGCACTTGATTGCACTAAAGCTGAAAATCTTCAAGGAACTGGT
>CAYNYE010000114.1:0-3412 GCA_964401345.1 uncultured Candidatus Planktophila sp. | reverse complement strand
AGCGTCCATCATTCTTCACAATAAATCATTGGGTTACATCTGTAGAACGTGCAGCTGATCAATCCATCACTACTAAGGCAGAAGTAACTGTGACCGCGATGGGTCAAGAGATTACGTGTAGCGGCGAAGGAAATGGTCCAGTTAACGCCTTTGATAATGCGCTTCGAACAGGTTTGATCTCACTGTACCCAGAACTTTCATCACTCGAATTAACTGATTACAAGGTGCGCATTCTTGAAGGTCGTTTAGGCACAGGCGCGATTACCCGTGTATTGGTCGAAACCAGTGATGGCAATGGCGAATGGAATACCGTCGGTGTGCATGAAAACGTTATCGCTGCATCAGCAATGGCTTTAGAGGATGCTGTTACCTTCGGATTAATGCGTCAAGGACGTAAGCCCGAGTAAACTGTTAACGTGAGCGAAAATTACGAAAAGCTACTTGCAGCTTTCGCTCGCCACCTGCAAGTTGAACGTTCCTTATCAGCTCACACAATCCGCGCATACCTTGGTGATTTAGAATCGCTGATTGAACACCTAGAGGCAATTGGCGTTCCAGATATTTCACACTTACAACTTATTCATTTGCGTTCGTGGTTAGCTAACCAACAAGTCAAAGGTGGAGCGCGAACAACGCTATCTCGTAGAGCGGTTTCTGTGCGCTTGTTTACTAAATGGGCGGTAAAGAATAATTACTTGGAAAAGGATGTTGCAGCAACTTTGGCAACACCTAAAGGGCATAGAACGCTGCCAGAAGTTCTGGAAATTGCAGATGCAAAGGTCGCGATGGATTCGCTTGCAACGCGAGCCGCTGAGGAGGAAACACCGATTTCACTACGCGATGTCGCAATGGTTGAGATGCTGTACGCATCAGGTGCTCGCGTAGCCGAACTGTGCGGTTTAGATATGAGTGACATTGATTATGACCGCCAAACAATTCGAGTTTTAGGCAAGGGAAACAAAGAACGAACAATCCCTCTGGGAAATCCTGCAATGCGCGCTCTAAGCGTTTATCTAAAAGATGCACGTGATTCTTTGAAAAATGCACATTCCGCCAACGCGGTTTTCTTAGGCGCGCGCGGAAAACGGATCGATCAACGTACAGTTCGCACCGTTGTTTACAACGCCCTTCAAGCTATTGAAGGAATCGAGCGTATGGGTCCGCATGCTCTGCGACATTCAGCTGCAACGCACTTATTGGAAGGTGGTGCGGATTTGCGTACAGTTCAGGAAATTTTGGGTCATGCTTCATTGGCAACAACTCAGATTTACACCCATGTATCAACTGAGCGTTTACAAAAAGCTTTCAAGCAGGCACATCCACGCGCATGAAAGCATCCCTTGTAGTTATTCCTACGTATAACGAATCTGAAAGCATTGCTCAGATTTTGTCCGCACTTAAAACTTTGGATTGTGATGTCCTTGTAATTGATGATGGATCACCTGATGGGACTGCACAGATCGTGCGGGATCTAGGTATTGAAGTCGTTGAGCGAAGTGGAAAGCTAGGTTTAGGCAGCGCGTATCGAACCGGGTTTTCTATCGGATTAGATCGTGGCTATACCCACATCATTCAAATGGATGCAGATGGCTCGCACCAAATCAGCGATCTTGAAAAGTTGATGGATTGGATCGGCAGTGCCGATCTATTGATTGGTTCTAGGTATGTGAAAGATGGCGGAGTCGCCAATTGGAGTAAGTTCCGGGAATACCTTTCACGTTCGGCAAACATGTATGCAAGACTCTTGCTTTCATTAGGCGTAAATGACGCGACAGCAGGATTTCGAATCTACACATCTGCACTTCTAAAAAAGATGGATATTTCAACGATTCGTTCCGAGGGGTATTGCTTCCAGATTGAAATGACTCGTCGGGCAATAGCTCGCGGGGGATCGGTAGCTGAAATTCCAATTACCTTTATTGAAAGAGCCCATGGGGTCAGCAAAATGTCCTTCGCCATCGCGCTAGAAGCGGTCCTTCGCATCACCGCCTGGGGAGCTTTGCGCCTGATTGGGCGGTAAATTCCACGCTCACGCTCAGGTAGGATTTGCCCTGCATCGATCTTCGGATTGATGACATCTCAGCACTCACCGGCTTCGGCCGGCATAACCACCTCGGTCCACAAGAAATTGTGGTCGGTGATTTCGAGTGCGACGGGCTAAACAAATTGTTTGGCCATAAACCGAGCGGGTTTTCTTCTGCTGCGCAGAGAAACCTAAGAAGGAGTATGCCGTCATGGCAGTTGTAACAATGCGAGAGCTCCTCGACAGCGGAGTCCACTTCGGACACCAGACTCGTCGATGGAACCCAAAGATGAAGCGCTTTATTTTCACAGAGCGCAATGGCATCTACATCATCGACATCCAGCAATCACTTGCACTTATCGATTCAGCGTATGAGTTTGTTAAGGACACTGTTGCTAAGGGTGGCCACGTTTTGTTCGTTGGAACAAAGAAGCAAGCACACGAGCCAATCATTAATCACGCAGCACGCGTTGGAATGCCAACAGTGACTGAGCGTTGGTTGGGTGGAATGCTTACTAACTTCCCAACTGTGTACAAGCGTATTCAGCGCCTTAAGGAGCTAGAAGCTCTTGAAGAGAAGAACGATCTGCTTCTAACAAAGAAGGAGCTTCTTGTTCTACGTCGCGAACGCGAAAAACTATTTAAGAACCTTGATGGTATCCGCAACATGACCAAGCTGCCTTCAGCGATTTGGGTTGTAGATACCAAGAAGGAGCACCTAGCGGTTCAGGAAGCTAAGAAGCTTGGTATTCCAGTTATCGCAATCTTGGATACAAACTGCGATCCAGATGAGGTTGATTACAAGATTCCAGGTAACGATGATGCAATCCGTTCAATCGACTTGCTCACACGCGTTATCACCGATGCAATTGCAGCTGGCCTAAAGGCACGTTCTGCAAATGTAAAGGAAGAGACAAAGTCAGATGCACCAGCAGCTGTTGCTGCGGGCGAGCCATTGGCTGATTGGGAGAAGGAAATTCTCGACGGATCAGCACCAGCACCAACAACACCGGAGGCATAAATTGGCTAACTACACAGCTGAAGATGTAAAGAAGCTTCGTGAAGCAACTGCAGCAGGAATGCTGGATTGCAAGAAGGCTTTAGATGAAGCAGAAGGCGACTACAACAAGGCGCTCGACATTATTCGCGTTAAGGGCCTAAAGGGCATCACAAAGCGCGAAGGTCGTCTAACTTCAAATGGTGCGGTTGTTGCAAAGGTCGAGGGCAACCTTGGCGTAATGCTAGAACTGAACTGCGAAACAGATTTCGTTGCAAAGGGTGAGCGCTTTGTTGCTCTTGCAGATGAGCTTCTAGCTCACCTACAAAATGCACAATCTGATTCTCTAGAGGCGTTCCTTGCATCAACAATGTCTAACGGCAGCACCGTTC